>DVLP01000447.1 GCA_018715445.1 Candidatus Avipropionibacterium avicola
TCCCACAGGGCGGTGACGATCGGAGTGAGCTCCCGGTCGGGATCGACCCCGAGCCCGACCTCGGCCACCGTGGTGTTGTCGCGCAGCGGCAGGGTCGACAGCGCCGCCCCCCGCAGTTCGTCGCCCTCATGGGCCGCGAGCCACACCCGGCGTGCCGTGGTCTGCGCGGCGAGGTGGCCGGCCATGGCCTCGGGCCCCTCCACCAGGTCGTCGTTGCCGAAGAAGTCGGTCATCTCCCGACGATGCAGGGCGGCGACGGCCTCGATCACGGGGGTCGGCTGGGCATCGGCGGGGGCGGCAATCTCGGTGACCTTCACGGTGACCCAGTCTGGCAAATCACCGTGGTGGACGGCCAATGGGTTTCGCCCGCCGCAGGGGCGTCGCCACCGGCGTGGCAGACTCTGCCGAGTGAGCGACGAGATCCCGGTCGGCAGCCCGCCGGCACCACCCGGTCGCCATGCCGCACCCGGCGGTTGGTACGCCGATCCGGTCGATCCCGCTCGCGAACGCTACTGGGACGGCTGGCAGTGGTCCCGCCAGACCCGGGTGTCCGAGGCGACGACGAAGAAGCACCGCCCCCGACCCGTCGCGTCGCGACCTCATGGCCAGGCCGGCCCGTCGGGGCCCCCGGGCCAGCCCGACCACTCGGGACCATCGACCCCACGAGGGCCCGGGGCACTGGCCGGGTGGTGGCACCGGGCCGGCGCAGCGGCCCTGGACTGGTTGTTCGTCTCGATCGTGACGACCGCGGTCCTGGCCCCGCTCTACCTGAGGATCGGCGACCGGATGGAGCCGGTGCTGCGTGAGATGTTCCTCGAGGCGCTGGCGGGTCGACAGCCCGACCAGATCCGGCCCGAGGAGATGATGAGCCAACAGGAGCAGATGATCATCCTGCTGGTGAGCGTCATCCTCGGCCTTGCCTACCACGCGGTCTTCCTGAAGTGGCGTGGCGCGACCCCGGGGAAGATGATCTGCGGACTGAAGGTGGTCGCTGCCGGTGCCGCGGAAGGGGAGCAGGACGGCGGCCCGTTGGTCTGGCGTCAGGCGTTGACCCGGGCGATGGTCTGGGTCTTCCCGGGGCAGCACACCTGCCTGTGGCCGATCCGTGTCATCGACATCGTCCTGCCGGTCTCCGATCCGCGCAACCGTGCCCTGCACGACCGGATGGCCGGCACGGTCGTCGTCCGGTCCCGATGAAGCTCAGGCCGGGCCGGACGGCACCGCTGCCAGCCACCGGTCGGCGACCGTGGCGAACGGTTCGGCCCCGTCGGTGAGCATGCGGTGCACCTCGGCGCAGGCCCGGGTCGCCAGATCCGTTGCCGTACGGGGATAGTGACCGCTCACCCGGTGCTCGGCGAACTCGTCCTCGTCGTCGATCTCGATGGCCCCGTCAACGCGCTGGAAGACATCGAGGTCGAGGTCGACCATCGTGACGCGGAACCCGTCGTCCTCACGGGTCCACTCCGGGAACCACACCATGTCGACATAGATCCGGATCCGGTGCGGATCGGTGTCGTCGGGGTTCCCGATGTTGGCCGACCACCCGGCATCGGTGACGAGCTTGGCATGTGGCCAGCGGTGCACCATCCGGTGCGTCGGTTTCGCAGCCACGGTCCCCGGCGGCATCCCGAGCCAGGTCCCGTACCGGTCGATGCCGAGGAACTGGCACGGCTCCTGCCAGTGCTCGGCCCGACGGTCCGTGCGGGCGTCGACCCACTTGCGGTAGTCGACGTGGACCGAGGTGCCGACGGCGGTGTCCGGGTCGGGTCGCTGACTCATCCCGGCACAGTACCGCGATCGGTACGGTTCAGACCGTCCAAATACCGTGCAGCCGACGGCGCACCCGGGGAGCCTCGTCGGCTCCGGGCCAGCCGGGGACCGGGGCGGTCTGCTCCACCAGGGCGAGGACGGTGGCGGCGACATCGACCGGGGCAGCGGTGGTGTCGCTGACCACGAAGGGGCAGTCGAGCTCGACCAGGAAGGACATCTGGGTGACGCCGAGGGCTCCGGGGGCGCTCACGGCCGCGGCCAGGCCCTCCATCTCCACGGTCTCGGCCGCGGACTCCCATCCGGGCGCGTCGGGCAGCCCGGTGTAGACCGTCACCTCGTCGCCGAGGCCACGGGCAGCGGCCGCGACCCGTTGGGCGTTGCCTGCCGGGTCGTCCAGGTCACGCAGCACCGAGTGCGCAGCGACCACGGTGAGGTTCTCGTACGAACGATCGGCCAGCGCGACCAGGCCGCCGGCCCCGGTGGTGGAGACCACACAGACCTCGAGCGGACCGACGCCCAGCCCGCTGACGATCCGGTCGATGCGTCCCAGGTCGGTGTCGGGCACCACCAGGGGGCCGCTCAGGTTGCCGGTGTCGCCCTGCAGGGCCTCGACGTACTCGGTGACGACCCGCTCGGCCTCCTCGGCCTGCGTCCTCCCGTCCGACGGTGCCAACCGTGCGTCGAAGAGCAACTTCGCCCAGGCCGACTCCAGCGGCGGGGTCGTCACGGCAGGACCTCCACCCCGGCCGCGGTGAGTTCCTCGGTGACCGTCGGGAGGCGGTCCGGCGAGACCGCCGCGGTCAGCGACAGCAGCACGCGGGTCCCCAGGTCCTCGGCGATCGCATCGAGGGCGGTGGCCCGGACGCAGTGGTCGGTGGCGATGCCGACGATGTCGACATCGGTGACCTCGTGGTCGCCGAGCCAGTCCGAGAGCGTGACCCCCAGGTGGTCGCCCTCGAAACCGGAGTACGCGGCCTCGTAGTTGCCCTTGTCGAAGACCGCCTCGAACCGCAGGTCGGCCACCGCGGGATGGAGCTCGGCCCCGGGCGTGCCGACGACGCAGTGCCGGGGCCAGGAGTCGACGAAGTCCGGGGTGTCGCTGAAGTGGTCCCCGGGGTCGATGTGGGCGTCGCGGGTCGCCACCACGTGGTCGTACCCGTGGTCCGATCCGATCAGGTCGGCGATCTCCTCGGCGACCGCCGTCCCACCGTCGACGCCGAGCGCACCACCCTCACAGAAGTCGTTCTGGACGTCGACCACGATCAGTGCGCGGCTCATCGGTCGTGCTCCTCCCACTGGGTCTCGATCACGGGCTCACCCCGCGACATCTTCAATGCATCCAACGGTAGTTCGTCCAGCGAGCGGCGGTGGCGTTCCCGAGAGGCCTCCAGCGACTCCGACCAGGTGATCTCGCCGTCGACCACCAGGGGCACCAGCAGGGGCCGGTCGTTGCTGTCGCCCTCGGGGGGTTCGCCGATCCCGATCACCTCGGCGGTCGCGGTGCCGCGGTCGTCCAGGCGACGCAGTGCATACTTGCGGCCACCGATGCTGGTCTTGCCGACGCTGGCCTTGGCGACGGGGCGCAGCTCGGCCTCCGGGTCGTCGGAGTCGGCGCGGGCCACCAGCTTGTAGACGAAGCCGCAGGTCGGGTGCCCGGAGCCGGTGACCAGGGCGGTGCCGACGCCGTAGCCGTCGACCGGAGCCCCTGACAGGGCAGCGATCTGGTACTCGTCGAGGTCGGAGGTGACGATGATCTTGGTGGCGGTGGCGTCGAGCGAGTCGAGCAGTGCGCGCATCCGCTTGGCCATCACGGTCAGGTCGCCGGAGTCGAGCCGGATCGCGCCCAGTTTGCCGTCCGTCAGCTCCACGCCGAGCCTGACCGCCTCCTCGACGTCATAGGTGTCGACCAACAAGGTGGTGTCGGGTCCGAGGGCGGCGATCTGCGCCTCGAAGGCTTCCCGCTCCGAGTGGTGCAGCAGGGTGAACGAATGGGCGCTCGTGCCTGCGGTCGGCACCCCGTAGCGTCGACCGGCCTCCAGGTTCGAGGTGGTCTCGAACCCGGCGATGTAGGCAGCCCGGGCGGCCGCCACGGCCGCCAGCTCCTGAGTCCGTCGCGACCCCATCTCGATGCAGGGTCGACCATCGGCCATCGCCACCATCCGCGAGGCCGCCGAGGCGATCGCGGAGTCGTGGTTGTAGATGCTGAGCAGGACGGTCTCCAGCATCACGCACTCGGCGAAGCTGCCCTCCACCACGACCAAGGGTGAGTACGGCAGGTAGACCTCGCCCTCGGGGTAGCCCCACATCTGTCCGGAGAACCGGTAGTCGGCCAGGTAGTCGGCCGTCGGCGCATCGATGATGTCGTTGTCGGACAGGAAGGACAGCGCCTCGTCGTCGAACCGGAAGGCCGCCAGCGCTCGCATGGCACGACCGACACCGGCCACCACGCCGTAGCGTCGCCCGGTCGGCAGCCTTCGGGGGAACAGCTCGAAGATGCTGTGGCGATGGGCCGTCCCGGCCTTCAGGGCCGCCCGCAGCATCGTCAGCTCGTAGTGATCGGTCAGCAGTGCCGTGGTCGGCACCTCACTCGGGCCCCACGGGCCGGTGATCGACGTGGTCATGGCCCAACGCTACTGCGTCGCTGGCCCCGCGTCAGTGGGAGTGCCACCGCTGCCCGGCCCCGCTGATCGTGTCCGGCGTCGTTAGACTGGCCGGTATGGTTCGTGCCCAGTCCGTGACCCCCGGTGCGCCGTCGGCGACGCCGGCGGCCGGGACCGTGCTCGCCGACCGGCCCGAGACCGAGGTCGCCGACCAGACACCGTGGGTCACCATCGTGTGGGACGACCCGATCAACCTGATGTCCTATGTCACGCACGTGTTCCAGACCTACTTCAAGTACCCCAAGGCCAAGGCGGAGGAACTGATGCTGTCGGTCCACCATGACGGCAAGGCCGTGGTCGCCTCGGGCGGGCGTGAGCAGATGGAGCGTGACGTCACCGCGATGCACGAGTACGGCCTGTGGGCGACCCTGGACCGAGCGGACGGCTGAGTGGTGGAGCGCTTCCGACGTGACGGCGACGACATCACCACCCAGCTCGATGCTGACGAGGTGGACCTGCTCGACTCGCTGGTGACCCAGCTGGTCGCGATGCTCGAGGACAACAACCCGAGTGCCGATCAGCCGGAGGCCGATGCCGATGCTGACGACCCGTTCGCCTTCTGGGCCAGGGACCTGGAGTCCGACCCGGACGCTCCCGAGGAGCCGGACGACCCCGCTCTGCGGCTGCTCTTCCCGACCGCCTATCCCCACGACGCACAGGCCGCCTCCGACTTCCGTCGCTTCACCCAGTCGGACCTGTACGACGCGAAGCTGGCTGCGGCCCAAGTGGTCCGTGGCGACCTGGCCGCGACGCAACAGGGTCAGCACCGGCTAACGATCCCCCCTGAACGGGTGGACCCTTGGTTGAAGGCACTCACCAGCCTGCGGTTGGTGCTCGGCTCACGGCTCGGGATCGCCGACAGCGACGGTGCCGAGCAGCTGGAGGACCTGGACGAGGACGATCCGCGGATCTTCGCCGCCAGTGTGTTCAGCTGGTTGGGATTCATGCAGGAGACGTTGGTGGAGGCGCTGTGAGCGCGACCGTCGGCGGACCGGAGCAGGCGATCGGGATCTTCGACTCCGGCTTCGGTGGGCTCACCGTCGCGCGCGCCATCATGGACCAGTTGCCGTACGAGGACATCATCTACGTCGGCGACTCGGCCCGGGCGCCGTACGGCGAGAAGACCGTGGCCGAGGTCCGCGAGTTCGCCCTGGAATGCCTGGACGCGCTGGTCGAGCAGGGCGTCAAGATGCTTGTGGTGGCGTGCAACTCCGCCAGTGCGGCCGTGATGGCCGACGCCCGCGAGCGTTACCCGGTGCCCGTCGTCGAGGTGATCCGCCCCGCCGCCCGTCGCGCCGCCGGGGCCACCCGCAGCGGACAGGTCGGCGTGATCTGCACCGAGGCGACGGCCACCTCCGGCGCGTACGGTGACGCCCTCGCCGTGGTCGGCGGCGTCCGGCTGACCACCCAGGCGTGCCCACGGTTCGTCGAGTTCGTCGAGAACGGGATCACCGGTGGTGCCGAGCTGCTCGAGGTGGCCCGCGGCTACCTCGCCCCGGTCCAGGCCGCCGGCGTCGACACCTTGATCCTGGGGTGCACCCACTATCCGCTGCTGACCGGCATCCTGTCCTACGTGCTCGGCGACGAGGTCACCCTGGTCTCGAGCGCCGAGGAGTGTGCCAAGCAGACCTGGGCCACGCTCACCGAGCTCGACCTGCTGCACACCTCGCCGCGCGAGACCCATCACCGCTTCCTGACCACCGGGTCGGTCGACCAGTTCCAGATCCTCGGGCAACGCCTGGTGGGGGACTGGATCACCGATGTCGCCCAATTGACCTGAACAAGCTGATCCGACCGCTACTGGTAGCGGTCCGCCTGCAACCTGAACAGCTCGGCATAGCGTCCGTCGAGGTCCATCAGCTCAGCATGGCTACCGCATTCGGCGATCACGCCGTCGGCCAGGACGGCGATGCGATCAGCCGTGCGCACGGTGGAGAAGCGGTGGCTGATCATGACGGCGGTACGGCCACGGACCAGTTCGCCGAAGCGGTCGAACAACCGGCGCTCGGCGTCGACGTCGAGCGCCGAGGTCGGCTCGTCCAGCACGATGAGGGCCGCATCGGGCAGGAAGAACACCGGGTGACCAGCGGAGGGCTTGGATCCGGGCAGACCGAGGGAATGGGTCAGGGCGTCGACCGCTCGTTGCATGAACTGCAACTGCGCCGGCTGCACCAAGGCCTGGATCACGAGCAGCACGCCCAGTCCGATCAGCAGCAGTGGGCCGACCCGCCACACCATCCGCACGGCCAGTCCCAGCAGCTGGAAGGTCTGCTGGGTGCGGGCCAGAAAGGTGACGTCGTCGTTCATCGCTTCCCAAGGATCGGCAGTGCGGCTGCTGACGCTACCAAATTCGTCGATGCACCCCTGATCAGGAAAAATGTGGCGCGTGGAAGCGACTGAACCCGCCGTGTCGACCGTGCAGCCGTCCCAAGGGCTGCAGGAACGAGTGACGGCCCTGGTCGACAGCCGGGGGTTCGTCGGCTTCATCATCGGGCTGATCATCGCGAATGCCGTGATGATCGGGCTGCACACCTATCCAGCCATCGGCGGCCACCCGGCGATGGAGTGGCTCGACGGGATCGTGCTCGCGATCTTCACCGTCGAGATCGTGTTGCGGATCTTTGCCCACCGCAAGGACTTCTTCCGCGATCCCTGGTCATGGTTCGACCTGTTCGTGGTGGCGGTCTCGTACGTCCCCTCGGGCGGCACCTTCCAGATCCTGCGGGTGCTGCGTGTGTTGCGGGTGCTCCGGCTGCTGTCGGCGGTCCCCAGCCTGCGGAAGGTGGTCAACGCCCTGATCACCGCCGTGCCCGGGATCGCCTCGATCGGTGCGCTGCTGGTGATCATCATGTACGTCTTCGTGGTCGCCACCACCATGCTCTTCGGCCCGGTCTCGCCCGAGTTCGGGTCGCTGGGTGACTCCACGGTCACCCTGTTCCGGCTGCTGATCGGTGACGGGTGGGCCGTGATGGAGACGATCGGCGACCAGATCCCGTACGCCTGGCCGTTCATGATGGTCTACGCGGTGATCTCCACCTTCGTCATCCTGAACCTGTTCATTGCGGTCACCACCGAGGCGCTCCAGGGCCAGCGTGAGGTGCCGACTGAGCCGACCCCGGTCGAGCAGCGGATCCTCGACGAGCTCGCCGGCCTGCGGGCCGAGGTGGACCGGTCGCGAGCCGACAGGGCAGGCTCCGGGCCCACCGGTTAGGGTCGTGTCATGACCTCTCAGACTGGCGCGGAGACCACGGACCTGCGATTCGACGGGCGGCGTCCCGACCAACTGCGCGAGGTACGTTTCACCCGCAACTGGCTCGACCACGCCGAGGGCTCGGTGCTGGTGGAGTTCGGCAGGACCCGGGTCCTGGTGGCCGCCAGTGTCGACACCTCCGTGCCGCGCTGGCGTCGTGGCAGCGGCCTGGGTTGGGTGACCGCCGAGTACGCCATGTTGCCGCGCGCCACCCACTCCCGCTCCGACCGTGAATCGGTCAAGGGCCGCATCGGCGGACGCACCCACGAGATCTCCCGGCTGATCGGTCGCAGCCTGCGCGCCGTCATCGACTACAAGGCGTTGGGTGAGAACACCATCCAGCTCGACTGTGACGTCCTGCAGGCCGACGGGGGCACCCGCACTGCCGCGATCACCGGCGCCTGGGTCGCGCTGCACGACGCCGTCGCCCACCTGCGGGCTGCCGGTGCCCTGTCCGGGGAGCCGCTGACCGGCTCGGTCGCGGCGGTCTCGGTCGGGGTGATCGACGGCCGCGCGGTGCTCGACCTGCCGTACGAGGAGGACTCCACCGCCGACTGCGACATGAACGTGGTCTGCGCCGGCGACGGCACCTTCGTGGAGGTCCAGGGGACCGCCGAGGGGGCCCGGTTCGACCGCGCCATGCTGGACCGCCTGCTCGACCTCGGCGCCGCCGGGTGTGCCGAGCTGACCCAACTGCAGCAGCAGGCGATCAGCTCATGACCGAGTCCGGGCCGGTGGTCGTGCTGGCGACCAACAACGCCAAGAAGCTGGTCGAGCTGCGACGGGTGATGGCCTCGGCCGCCCCGGCGGTCACCGTACTCGGCCTGGCTGACGTGGCGCCGTACCCGGAGCCTGCCGAGACCGAACCGAGCTTCGCCGGCAATGCCGTGCTGAAGGCGCAGGCCTGTACGGAGGCGAC
>DVLP01000448.1 GCA_018715445.1 Candidatus Avipropionibacterium avicola
CCCGCGAGGACGTGCTGGCGGTACGCGAAGGGTTGGCCGACGGGACGATCGACATCGTGGCCACCGACCACGCACCCCACGCCCGCCACGACAAGGAGCACGCCTTCGCCGAAGCCGCGTTCGGGATGCTCGGGCTGGAGACCGCCCTGGGCGTGGTCGTCGAGACCATGGTGAGCAGTGGTCAGATCGACTGGCAGCGCCTCGAACAGGCGATGGCGGTGACGCCGGCCCGGATCGGCCGGATCACCGACCAGGGCCAGCCGCTGAGTGTGGGTGCGCCGGCGAACGTGGTGCTGGTGGACCCGCAGCGACGCCGTACCGTCGACCGGGACGCGTCGGCCTCGCTGTCGCGCAACAATCCCTACCACGGCAGGGATCTGCCGGATCCCGTGGTGGCGACGTGGTGGCGCGGACGCGCCACCCATGGAGCTCAGGTGGCCCCGACCTCCGGCGCCTCGGGCAACTGATCCGGTCCACCCTGGCTGTAGTTGGTGACGCGCAGCAGTTCACCGTTGCGCACCGCGACGACCGTGCCGTCGGTCAGCCGCAGCCGGGTGATGCGCAGGCCGACCTCGATCACCTGACCGCTGGCCGATCCGCCACCCTCGAGCATCACCCAGTCCCCGACGCCGAGCTGGTCCTCGCTCAGCAGGAACACCCCGGACAGCAGGTCCTTGATGACGCTCTGCATCCCGAACGACAACATGGCCGCGACCAGGGAACTGCCCGCGATCAGTAGGTCACGTTGAAGTCGAGCTCGGCCAGCACGATCATCAGGGTGATCACCGCGAACATCCCGGTGACGACGCTGCTGGCCAGGCTGGCGAGCGCGCCGAGGCGCTGACTGCGTCGTTGCGCCGATGCACCCTTGCGCGCGGCCGGGCGGGCGATCGCCAGCCGGGCGGTGCGCCGGATCATGTGCACCACGAGCAGGCGCGCACCCACCGCCACCACGATGACGAACAGGATCCGCAGTGGCGTGTGGGTCAGCGCCTCGGCCAAGCTGGTGGGATACCAGCTCCCGGTGTCGAGGGGCATCAACTCGCCAGAGCGGCGTCCAGCGAGATCTCGACCCCGGCCAGGGCCTGCGAGACCGGGCAGTTCTGCTTGGCATCCTCGGCCGCAGCGGCGAAGTCCTCGGCGGAGATGCCGGGGATGCTGGCCCGCACGGTCAGGGTGATGCCGGTGATGCCCTGCCCGGGCTGGAAGGTGACCTCGGCGCGGGTGTCGACCGCGGTGGGCGGGGTGCCCGCCTTGGCCAGGCCGTTCGACAGGGCCATCGAGTAGCAGGTGGAGTGGGCGGCGGCGATGAGCTCCTCGGGGCTGGTCCGCCCGTTGGGCTCCTCGGCGCGCGACGGCCAGGTCACCGGGAACGTGCCGATCCCCGACGAGGCGAGGTCGACCGTGCCCTGGCCCTCCATCAGCGAACCTTCCCAGTGGGCGTTGGCAGTACGAGTGGTGGCCACGATGTCCTCCTAGTGTTGAGTGGTCCGCACGGCGTACGGACCTGTCAGGACCCATCCTGTCAAAGTCCACCACGGGTGGCACAATGGTCCGCGATGTCGCAGCCACCAGAGTCCACCGAACAGGTCAGCTTCTACGAGCTGGTCGGTGGCCACGAGACCTTCCACCGGCTGGTCCACCGCTTCTACCAGGGCGTGGCCGAGGACCCCGAGCTGCGGGCGATGTATCCCGAACAGGACCTGGGTCCGGCCGAGGACCGGCTGCGGATGTTCTTCGAGCAGTACTGGGGCGGCCCGACCACCTACAGCGAGCAGCGAGGCCATCCGCGCCTGCGGATGCGCCACATGCCGTACCACATCGACGAGGCTGCCCGGGACCGCTGGCTGCACCACATGGAGGTCGCGGTCAACGAGCTCGAGCTCGACCCGGCAGCCCACGACGTGCTGTGGGAGTACATGGTGCGGGTGGCGCACTTCATGGTCAACGCCCCGTCCGAGCCGAGCACCGGACCGGGCCTGACGATCACCGACTGACCGGGCCCTGGTTGACCGTGGCCTGACTGACTGGGCGGGGACGTCCCTCGCGGTCGGTGCAGACCAGCACCGTGTCGGCCCGGGCGAAGACCGTGCCCTGCTGCGGATCGGCGATCTCGGCGGCCACCGTCACCGAGGTGCGGCCCTGCGCGACGACCCCGATCCGGACGGCGTAGGGCTCGCGGCGGTACGGCATCGGCCGGCGGTAGTCCATGTCCTGGCGGACCACCACCCACATCCCGTCCTCGGAGCTGAAGTCCTTGCTCAGGAAGGCGATCCGAGCCTGCTGGACGTACTCGAAGAACTCGACATTGTTGACGTGGCCGTAGGCATCCAGGTCCGACCACCGTACGACCAGCTCCACCTCGGCCGGGTCGACGAGTTCGCCGCGAGCCAGGGTGCGCAAGGGCTCGTGGGGGTCGAGGTCGGCGACCAGATGGTGCCGCTCGGCCTCGGTGAGTCGTCGGATCCGCCCGGTGTCGAGGTCGTACCCGGTGACCACGGTCCGGGCCCGCCCCACCGCTCGGTCGTGGTGGCTGAGGTGGTAGCCGATCGAGAACCGGGCCGCCCCGACCTGGTCGACCCACAGCTCGATCCGCAACGGTTCGTCATCGGCGACGGTCGGGGCGAGGTACTCGATCTGGTGGGAGACCACGACCACGCCGTCGTCCAGCATCGGGGCCAATGGTCCCGACAGCAGGTAGTCGATCCGGGCCTCCTGCAGGTGGTCGACCCAGGCGACGTTGTTGACATGGCCCTGGGCGTCCATGTCGCCCCAGCGCAGCGGACAGTGGTAGACGTGGAGACTCACCTGCAGGAGTCTAGGACCTGAGGACGGTGTGACGATGACGTACGACCATGACCTGATCGTGGTGGGCGGCGGACCGGCCGGCGAGAACGTGGCCGACCGTGCCGTCCAGGGCGGACTGACAGCGGTGATCGTGGAGTCCGAGCTGGTCGGGGGTGAGTGCTCCTACTGGGCCTGCATGCCCTCGAAGGCGCTGCTGCGCTCACCCCAAGCACTGCGCAGCGCCCAGCGGGTCGCCGGGGCATCGGCGGCGGTGACCGGTGAGCTCGACGTCGCCGCGGTGCTGGCGCGCCGCGATGCCTTCGCCTCCCGATGGTCGGACGAGTCCCAGGTCGGATGGCTGGACTCGGCCGGGATCGACCTGGTCCGGGGCCACGCTCGCCTCGTCGGCGAACGCGAGGTGGGCGTCACCGACGCCGACGGAGCCGAACGGGTGCTGCGGGCCCGCCACGCGGTCGTGCTCAGCACCGGGAGCGAAGCCATGATCCCCGCGATCGACGGGTTGGCCACGGCTGCCCCGTGGACCAGCAGGGAGGCGACCAGTGCCGCCCGGATCCCTGCCTCGCTGACGATCCTGGGCGGCGGCGTGGTCGGTGTCGAGATGGCCACCGCCCATGCCCAGCTCGGCTCGGAGGTCAGCCTGATCGCCCGGGGAGGACTGCTCGGGCCGATGGAACCCTTCGCCGGCGAGCTGGTCGCCGACGGGCTCGGCGAGCTCGGCGTCAGCGTCCGGACCGGGGTCGGGACCACTCGGGTGGAGCGCCAGGAGTCGGGGGTCGTCGTCGAGCTGGCCGACGGCAGCTCCGTGCGGTCCGCTGAGCTGCTGGTGGCCACCGGGCGTCGGCCCCGGACGGCCGATCTGGGCCTGGAGGTGGTCGGGCTCGAGCCGGGGAGCTGGGTCCGCACCGACGACACCTTGCGGGTGCCGGGCCACGACTGGCTCTATGCCGTGGGCGATGTCAACGGTCGAGCACTGCTGACCCATCAGGGCAAGTACCAGGGCCGTGCCGCCGGAGACGTGATCGTGGCCCGGGCCCGCGGCGAGCGGGTCGACGACCGGGCCTGGGGACGTCATGTGGCCACTGCCGACCACCGGGCGGTGCCTCAGATCGTGTTCAGCGAGCCGGAGGTGGCCTCGGTCGGACTGACCGCCGCGGCCGCAGAGCGGGCCGGGCACCGGGTGGTGGTGCTGGATCACGACCTGGGCCGGATCGCCGGCGCGAGCCTGCGCGAGGACGGCTACTCCGGTCGGGCCCGGCTGGTGGTGGACGAGGACCGCGAGGTGGTGCTGGGAGCGACCCTGGTCGGCCCGGATGTCGCCGAACTGGTGCAGGCGGCCACCGTCGCCGTCGTGGCCGAGGTGCCGATCCCCCGGCTGTGGCATGCCGTCCCGGCCTATCCGAGCGTCAGTGAGATCTGGTTGCGCCTGCTGGAGGCCTGGTTCAGTCGATCCCGTGACTGAGCAGTCGGTCCAGGGCGCCCGCGGCCTGCTCACTGCCCCGGACGGTCACGTCGGTGCCGCGGGTCCAGGCCCAGCGGGCGAGGTCGTCGATGGTGGCGGTGACCGTCCCGTCGGCCTCACCGGTCTCGGTGAGCACCGCCCGCGGCCAGTCGAAGGCCTCCCCCGAGTCCGGTCCGGTGCCGGTCCAGTGCCCGACGTCGAGCAGCCAACGTTGACCGGTGTCGGAGGCGAGAAGTTCCACCACCGCCAGGGACTCCCAGCTCGCCCAGTCCGGCAGCCAGGCCCACATCACCCGAAAGGCGTGCTCGATCGCCAGCGTCGCCACCTCGGGTTCGAGCGGGGTGACCGCGAGTCCGGCGGTGAGCTCGGCGTCGACCCGGTGCATGGTGGCCTCGCAGGTCTGCATCCGACGGGTGAAGCCGACGGTCTGGTCAGCACTCCACCAGCTCCAGCGTGGCTCGGCATCGTCCAACCGGGTCAGTTGGGCGGCCAGCTCGGTGGTGGCCTGCTCGCGCAGGGCCAAGGTGTCCCCGATGGTGTCGGGACGGGCCGGTTTGGCCTGCTCGATCGCCTCGACGGCCTGCTCGTCGCGGGCATCGGAGGCCAGGATCGCCGACCAGAACAGGTGGACCTCGGTGAGGTGCCACAGCAGGTCGGCGGCATCCCAGTCCGGACAGGTGGGGACCTGCGCCTGTGGGTCGGTCGCCGCGAGGACGTCGGCGAAGAGATTCGATTCATGTCTGATCACGGCGATGGGGTCCATGGCCCGACCCTACGCCGCTCAGAACAGCGACCGCAGATCCATCAGGTCGCCGCTGACGAGACCGGCGGTACGGGCCTGGACGGCCACATTGCCCAGCGCCGTCGCCTCCACCGGCCCGGCCTGCACCAGTAGTCCGGTGGCCCGGGCGGTCAGCTCGCAGAGCAGGGCGTTCTGTGAGCCACCGCCGACGATGTGGACCACCTCGACGGGTTGTCCGGACAGCTCGACCGCCTGGGCCAGGGTGCGGGCATAGCACTGGGCCAGCGAGTCCAGGATGCAGCGGGTGATCCCGGCCGGGTCCGCCGGGGCGCGGCGGCCCGAGGCTTCCACCGCGGCAGTGATCCGGGCGACCATGTCGCCGGGCGCGATGAAGGCCGGGTCGTCGACATCGATCGTCGGCCCGTTCGGACCGAGGGCCGCAGCCGCCTCGATCAGTTCGCCGATCTCGGTGGCCGCACCACCCCACTGCTGGCCCCACTCCTGACGACACTGCTCCAGCAGCCAGAGTCCGCCGACATTGCGCAGGTAGCGGGTCGTGCGGTCCACGCCCCCTTCGTTGGTGAAGTTCGCCGCGCGGCTGGCCTCGGAGAGCACGGGCGCCGCCAACTCCTGGCCGACCAGTGACCAGGTGCCCGAGGAGACATAGGCGAAGTTCTTCGTACGGGCAGGGGTCCCGACCACCGCCGAGGCGGTGTCGTGCGAGCCGACCGCGACCACCGGCACCGCCGGCAGGCCGAGCCCGGGTCGTACGGTCGCGATCGGGGTGCCGGGCTCGATGACCGGTGCCAGCAGGGACTCCTCGACGCCGATTGCGGCGAGCACCTCGGCTGACCACTGACCGGTGGTGGCGTCCAGCAGCCCGGTCGTGGAGGCATTGGTGGCCTCGGCCACCCGTTGCCCGGTGAGCCGCTCGGCCAACAGGTCGGGCAGCAGCAACAGGCACGCGGCCCGGTCCCATCGCGGCCCGCGACGCTCGGCCGCCAGTTGGTAGACGGTGTTGAACGGCAGGAACTGCAGGCCGGTGATCTCGTACAGCCGTTGCGGTGGGATCGCGGCGTGCACCGCCGCGATGACCTCATCGGTCCGGGAGTCGCGATAGCTGTACGGGGCACCGATCAGTGCGCCGTCAGCGTCGAGCAGTCCGTAGTCCACCGCCCAGGTGTCGATGCCGATGCTGATCACCTCGGGCCAGCGCTCGACGAGTCGACGCAGCCCCGTCAGGGTCTGGGTCCACAGTCGGTCGACATCCCAGTGCAGATGGCCGTCGAGCTCGATCGGGGCATTGTCGAAGCGATGGACCTCGACCAGCTCGATCCCATGCTTCGCCGTGTCCGAAACGATCCCGGCCATCACCCGGCCGCTGCTGGCGCCGATGTCGACGGCGGCGAAGACCTGCTCGGTCATGGCTCAGCGCAGGAAGGCCGCGGCCACGCCGGCATCGACCGGCACGTGCAGGCCTGTCGTGTGGCTCAGGTCCGAGCTGCACAACACGAAGACCGCATTGGCGCAGTGCTCGGGCAGCACCTCCCGCTTCAGCAGGGTTCGTTGGGCGTAGTAGGCCCCCAGCTCCTCCTCCGGTACGCCGTAGACCGCGGCGCGCTTGGCCCCCCAGCCACCGGCGAAGATGCCCGAGCCCCGCACCACCCCGTCCGGGTTGACCCCGTTGACCTTGATCTGGTGCGGTCCGAGCTCGGCGGCCAGCAGGCGGACCTGGTGGGCCTGGTCGGCCTTGGTGGCGGAGTAGGCGATGTTGTTGGGCCCGGCGAAGACCGAGTTCTTGCTGGAGATGTAGACGATGTCGCCGCCCATCTGCTGCTCGATCATGACCCGCGCGGCCTCCCGCGAGACCAGGAAGGATCCCTTGGCCATCACATCGTGCTGCACGTCCCAGTCGGCGGCCGTGGTCTCCAACAAGGGCTTGCTCAGTGACAGCCCGGCGTTGTTGACGACCAGGTCGACGCCACCGAAGGCCAGCACGGCCTCGTCGAAGGCGGCCCGGACGGCGGCCTCGTCGGAGACGTCACAGGCCACGCCGATCGCGACATCGGGTCCACCGATCTCGGCCGCCGCGGCGCGGGCCTTCTCGGCCGACAGATCGGCGATGACCACGCAGGCGCCTTCATCGGCCAGTCGTTGGGCGGTGGCCCGTCCGATGCCCGAGGCGGCCCCGGTGACCAGCGCCACCCGGGTGGCGAGCTCCTTCGGTCGCGGCATCCGCTGCAGCTTCGCCTCCTCGAGGGCCCAGTACTCGATGCGGAACTTCTCCGACTCCTCGATCGGGGCGTAGCGGCTGATGCCCTCCGCACCGCGCATCACGTTGATCGCGTTGACGTAGAACTCCCCGGCGACCCGGGCGGTCTGCTTGTTCCGGCCGTAGGAGAACATGCCGACCCCGGGGACCAGGACGATCAGGGGGTCGGCGCCACGGATCGCCGGGCTGTCCGCGGTGGCGTGTCGCTCGTAGTAGGCCCGGTAGTCCTCGCGGTAGGCCTCGTGGAGCTCCGTGAGCCGGGCCCGGACCTTGTCCATCGAGGCGGTCGGGGGCAGGTCCAGCACCATCGGCTTGACCTTGGTGCGCAGGAAGTGGTCCGGGCAACTGGTGCCGAGCTCGGCCAGCCGTGGATGGTTGCGCGACGACAGGAAGTCCAGCACCACATCGGAGTCGGTGAAGTGGCCGACCATCGGGGCGTCGTGGGAGGCCAGGCCCCGCAGGATCGGGGCGAGCTCGGCGGCCCGGGCACGGCGCTCGGCCTTCGGCAGGGGTGCGAGTCGCTTCAACGAGGGGCCGAACGGATGCTTGCGGGACTTGGCCTCGATGTAGGCCTGCGCGGTGCGGATGATCCACAACGAGTTCGCCTGGCACTCGCGCGAGGTCTTGCCCCAGGCGGTGATGCCATGGCCGCCGAGGATGCATCCGATGGCCTGCGGGTTCTGCTCCTTGATCTCGGCGATGTCCAGGCCCAGTTGGAATCCCGGGCGTCGCCACGGCACCCACACGACCTTGTCGCCGAAGATTGTCGGGGTCAGCGCCTGGCCGTCGACGGCGGTCGCGATCGCGATCCCCGAGTCCGGGTGGAGGTGGTCGACGTGGTCGGCCTCGACCAGGCCGTGCATCGCGGTGTCGATCGACGGTGCGGCGCCGCCCTTGCCGTGCAGGCAGTAGTCGAAGGCGGCGACCATCTCGTCCTCACGCTCGACGCCGGGATAGACGTCGACCAGGGAGCGCAGCCGATCGATCCTCAGCACCGCCAGGCCGGACTCGGTGAGCGTGCCGAGGTCTCCCCCGGATCCCTTCACCCACATCAGTTCGACGTCCTCGCCGGTCACCGGGTCGGTGTCGGTGCCCTTGGCGGAGGTGTTGCCGCCGGCGTAGTTGGTGTTGCGCGGGTCCGCGCCGAGCTTGTTGGACCGCTTGAGCAGTTGGTCCACGGTGGTGTGTGTCATGGTCAGGCTCCCCAACCCGCTTGCTGGCCGCCGACACGGTCGGCGCTGATCCGTTCCAGGTAGCCCGAGTCGGCGAAGGCCTTCATCGGGTCACCCGGCAGTCCTCGGTCCTGGCGCCACTGGGCCAGGTCGGCTCGTACGTCGGTGTGGTAGGCATCCATCAGGACCGCGTTGGCGCCGAGCACGTCGTTGGCCTGCTGGGCGTTGTGCAGGGCCTCCCGGTCGACCAGCAGGGCCTTGGCGGTGGCCTCCTGGACGTTGAGCACTGAGCGGATCTGGCCGGGGACCTTGTCCTCGATGTTGTGGCACTGGTCCAACATGAACGCGACCGGCGACTGCGGACCGTAACCCCCGTTGGTGATCACCTCGTGCATGATCCGGAACAGCTGGAACGGATCGGCGGCACCGACGATCAGGTCGTCGTCGGCGTAGAAGCGGGAGTTGAAGTCGAAGGAACCGAGTTTGCCGAGCCGCAGCAGCTGCGCCACGATGAACTCGATGTTGGTGCCCGGTGCGTGGTGGCCGGTGTCGAGGCAGACCACGGCGCGCTCCCCGAGGGCACTGACCTGGGCGTACGCCGTCCCCCAGTCCGGCACATCGGTGTGGTAGAAGGCCGGCTCGAAGAACTTGTACTCCAGCACCAGTCGCTGGTCGTCGGACAGTTCGGCGTAGATCGTGGCCAGCGACTCGGCCAGCCGGTCCTGGCGCGCGCCGATGTCAGCCTGGCCCGGATAGTTCGAGCCGTCGGCGAGCCAGATCTTCAGGTCGCGCGACCCGGTCGCGTTCATCACCTCGATGCAGGCGCGATGGTGGTCGATGGCCTTCTGGCGGACGGCCCGGTCATGGCTGCAGAGACTGCCGAACTTGTAGTCCTCGTCCTGGAAGGTGTTGGAGTTGATCGTGCCGAGGCCGACCCCGAGCTCGCCGGCGTACGACGCCAGTTGGGCGTAGTCGTCGACGGTGTCCCACGGGATGTGCAGGGCGACCGTCGGTGCCAGCCCGGTGTGGGCATGGACCTGGGCGGCGTCGGCGATCTTTTCGTACGGGTCACGCGGGGTGCCCGGCGTGCTGAAGACCCGGAACCGGGTCCCCGAGTTGCCGAACGCCCACGACGGCAGCTCGATCGCCTGGTGCTCGAGCTGGTCAGCGATCTGGTTGAACTCCATGGCTATCGCCCACTCCTTTGTTGAAACGTTGCAACCATGTTGGGGAGTCTACCGCCGACGACGGACCTGCGCCACCGTCGGCGGGCGGCGGCGGCGCAGGTCGGCCGCGGGTCAGTCGTTCTCGTCCTGGTACATCGAGTCCAGGATCGCCTGGTTGCGCGCGATCACGGTGCGCCGGCGCACCTTCATCGACGGGGTCACCTCGCCCTCGTCGACGCTGAGGTCGCTGTCGAGGATCGTGAACCGCTTGATGGTCTCCCAGCGCTCCAACTGGGCGTTGCCGGCCTGGATGTGCTCGTCGATCATCGCCCGCACCTTCTCGTGCTGGGTGAGGTCGGCGTAGGACAGGTGCCCCAGCTCGTTGGCCTCGGCCCATCCCTGGATGGCCTCGGCGTCGAGGGTGAGCAGCGCGACGATGTACTTGTGGTGCTCGCCGGCGATGATCACCTCCGAGAGGTACGGGCTGGCGGCCTTCATCACTCCGGTGACCTTCTGCGGCGCGACGTACTTGCCACCCGAGGTCTTGATCAGGTCCTTCTTGCGATCGGTGATCCGCAGGTAGTTGTCGGCGTCGAGCTGTCCGATGTCGCCGGTGTGGAACCACCCGTCCTCCAACACCTCGGCCGTGGCGTCGGGTTGGTTGTGGTAGCCCTCCATGACCGCTCGGCCCTTGACCAGGATCTCGCCGTCGTCGGCGATCCTGACCTGGGTGCCCGGCAGCGGCGGGCCGACCGTACCGAACTTGGTGCGACCGTCGGGCAGGTTGACGAAGATGGCCGCACTGGACTCGGTCAGGCCGTAGCCCTCCAGGATCAGCAGGCCCGCGGAGAAGAACCACTCCTGGACCTCACGGGCCAGGGCCGCCGAGCCCGAGATGAAGAACCGGACCCGTCCACCCATGGTCTCCTCCAACTTGGAGAAGACCAGCTTGCGGGCGATGCCGTACTTCACCTTGTCGAGACCGGTGAGGGGCTTGTTCGCCAGTCGCGGCTCGATGGTGGAGCGACCGACCTGGAAGGCCCAGTCGAAGATCTTGGCCGCGATCGCGCTCTTCTCGCGCATCATCACCTTGGCGCGGACCTTCTCGAAGATCCGTGGTGCGCCGGCCATGAAGGTCGGCTTGACCTCGCCGAGTCCGTCGACGATCTTGTCGATCCGACCGTCGACCGCACTGGCGAAGCCGATCTTCATCTGGATCGCCAGCAGCGCCTTGCCGAAGACGTGCGACAGCGGCAACCACAGGTACTGCAGGTCATCGGGGCTGAGGATGTCGACCTCGGCGACCGAGTCGCCCTCGTACAACCAGCAGTCGTGGACCAACCGGACGCCCTTGGGCCGACCGGTGGTGCCGGAGGTGTAGATCAGGGTGGCGAGCTTGTCGGGGGTGATCTCGGACAGGATCTGCTCGATCCCGTCCGGGTGCTCGGACAACCACGAGCGCCCCTTCTCCTTCAGTTGCTCCCATGTGATCACCCGCTCGTCACCCGACATCGACTCCGGCAGCTCCCCCTCCATCAGGACGATGGTGCCCAGGTGGGGCAGCTCGGCCGCCCGGTCCAGCACCTTCTCGACCTGGCCGACGTCCTCGGCGAAGAGCACCCGCGACTCGGAGTCGGACAGGATGTAGCCGACATCCTCGGGCTTGGTGGTCGGGTAGACCGTCGTGGTCGCGGCGCCGGCACACATCACGCCCAGGTCGGCCAGCACCCATTCGATCCGGGTGTTGCTGGCGATGGCGACGCGATGCTCCGGCTCCACGCCGAGCGCGACCAGACCGGCCGCCAGCTCGAAGGTGACATCCTTGGTCTGCAACCAGCTCAGCGATGCCCAACGGTCGCCGTCGGGATGACGGAAGGCCTCCCGATGCGGTGCGACGGTGGCCTGGTGCAACAGCCGTCCCCCAAAGGACATGCCATCGGCTCGTTCACCACCGGCATCTGCAGTGTCAGTCATCGGGCCCTCCTCGGCATCGTGATTGGGCTGGAGTCTATGTCACGCGCCCAGCCGAATCGCAGTCAGGACAACCGTTGCAGGATGATGGCCATCCCCTGGCCCCCACCGACGCACATGGTCTCCAGGCCGAACTCCACGTCGCGACGACGCATCGCGGTGAGCAGGGTCGTCATGATGCGGGCCCCCGTGGCCCCGAAGGGATGGCCCAGGGCGATCGCGCCACCGTGCACGTTCAACCGATCAGGGTCGATGCCGAGCTCGCGGGCCGAGGCGATCACCTGGACAGCGAAGGCCTCGTTGATCTCGACCAGGTCGATGTCGCCGATCGTCAGCCCGGCCCGCTCCAGGGCCAGTCGGGAGGAGGCGACCGGGCCCATCCCCATCAACTCCGGACTCAGCGCCGATGCGGCGGTCGCCACGATCCTGGCCAACGGGGTCAGCCCGAGCTCAGCGGCCCGGGTGTCGGACATGATGACCACTGCGGCCGCGCCGTCGTTGAGGGGACAGCAGTTCGCCGCGGTCACCACGCCGTCGGCGCGGAAGACCGGGTCGAGCCCGCTGATTGAGTCGAGGGTGACACCGGAGCGTGGTCCGTCGTCGGTGGACACGGTCCCGGCCGGGGTCCGGACCGGGCTGATCTCCTCGGCGAAGACGCCGGCCGCGATCGCGGCCTCGGCACGGTTCTGCGAGAGCACCGCCCACTGGTCGCACTCAGCACGGCTGATCCCGTACGCGGTCGCCACGTTCTCGGCGGTCTGGCCCATCGGGATGTAGATGTCGGGCAGGGCACCGTCGTCGCGGGGGTCGTGCCAGGTCTCATTGGTCTCGCCCTGTCGGGCGGTCCGCCGGGCGGCCTCGGCGAAGATCGGGTTCTGCACCTCGACCGGGTCGACCCCGGCCGAGCCGAAGCTGCGATAGCGCGAGACGCACTCGACCCCGGCCGAGACGAAGGCATCGCCCTCACCGGCCCGGATCGCGTGGTGGGCCATCCGGGCGGTCTGCACGCTGGACGCACAGAAGCGGTTGACGGTGGTGGCCGGGACGGCGTCGAGACCGAGCTGGACCGCCACCCGCCGCGCCAGGTTGCCGCCGTGCTCGTCATGGGGCTCGGCACAGCCCAGGTGGAGGTCGTCCAGGGTGGCCGGATCGAGGGCGGGGACCTGGTCGAGCGCGGCCTTGATCGTCATCGCGGCCAGGTCGTCGGGACGGACGTCGACCAGGGAACCCTTGCGGGCGCGGCCGATCGGGCTACGGGTGGCCGCGACGATGACCGCCTCAGCCATGGGAGCCGATCTCCTCGTAGGCCTGGTCGTCGAGCTCGACCGCTGCGGCGCCGATGTTCTCCTCGAGGTGGGCGATGGAGCCGGTGCCCGGGATCGGCAGCATGACGGGCGAGCGACGCAGCAACCAGGCCAGCGCGATCTGGGAGGAAGTGGCCCCGATCCGTTCGGCTGCCCGGGCGACCGGGCCACCGGGTGCGGCCAACTGTCCCGCCGAGATCGGCGCCCACGGGATGAAGCCGATGCCCTGGTCCTGGCAGTACTCCAGGACCTCCTCGGACTTGCGATCGGTCAGGTTGTAGCGGTTCTGCACGGTGGCCACGGTGAAGTACCGACTGGCCTGCTCGATCTCGGCGACCGAGACCTCCGAGAGTCCCAGCGCGGTGACCTTGGCCTCGGACTGGAAGGCCGCCAGCGTCTCGAACTGCTGCTCCACCGGTGTCTCGGCGTCGATCCGGTGCAGCTGCAGCAGGTCGATCCGCTCCACCCGCAACCGGCGCAGGATCAGCTCGACCGCCTGACGCAGGTAGGCGGGCCGACCGACCTGGTGCCACTGGTCGGGACCGGTCCGGACATTGCCGATCTTGGTCGCGATCCGCACCGTGCCGTACGGATGGAGCGCCTCAGCGAGGATCTCCTCGCTGACGTTCGGGCCGTAGGCATCGGCGGTGTCGATGAAGTCGACGCCGAGCTCGACGGCCCGGCGCACCACCTGACGGGCCTGCTCGCGGTCGGCGGGCTCACCCCAGATCCCCGGGCCGGTGATGCGCATGGCACCGAAGCCCAGTCGGTGGACGGGTCCGAGACCCTTGATCTCGAAGGTGCCACTGAGGCTGGCGTCCAGGACGGATTCAGTCATGGCACCAACTTACGCCGCTGGCGGTGGACCTGCGCCGCTGGTGACGGGCACGCAGCGGCGCAGGCGGGATCCGTGGCGCCATCAGGAGTGGTGATCAGGGCTTGGCGGCCTCGATGGTCAGGGTGATGTCGATCTTGTCGCCGAGCAGCAGCTTGCCGCCCTCGAGCGGGATGTTGAAGTCGACGCCGAAGTCGGACTTCTTGATCGACACCGTGGCCTCGGCACCCAGCCGGGTGACACCGTAGGCGTCGACGTCGACCCCGAGGAACTCGGCGTCGAGGACGACGGGCTTGGTGACCCCGTTGATGGTGAGGTCGCCGGCGATCTGGTAGTCGCCGTCGGCGCCGGTGACACCGGTGCTCGCGAAGGTCATGGTGGGGTTGGCCTCGGCATTGAAGATCTCGGTGGAGCGCAGGTGGCCGTCGCGCTGCTCGTTGCGGGTGTTGACCGAGGCCATCTGCACGGTGGCGGTGACCGAGGCCTGGGTGAGGTCGTCACCGGTGGTGGTGATCTCGCCGGCGAAGTCGTCGAAGGTGCCGCGCACCTTGCTCATCAGGTGACGCACGGTGAAGGCGACCTCGGAGTGCGAGGCGTCGATGGCCCAGGTGGTGGCGGGGACGGTGCTCATGGGTTCTCCTCAAATGTTGTTGAACTTTCAACCTCGACCATGATGGCACACAACAGTTGAACTATCAACTGTTGCCGCGTAATCTTTCTGCATGGCCACCATCTCGTCCTCCACCGCAACCCGCGGCTCGGCCCGCGGTGCCCAGCCCAACTCCGCCGAGTCACGGGTGCAGGCCCAATGGCTGACCAAGGAACAACAACACGTGTGGCGCACCTACCTGCTCGGCAGCTCGCGGTTGGCCGAACGGCTGGACGCGGACCTGCGTGACCACGGCATCGACCTCGGTGAGTACGAGATCCTGGTCGTGCTCGAGGAGACCCCCGGGCGCCGGGTCCGGATGTCCGACCTGGCCGACGCGGTGCACCAGTCGCGGTCGCGGCTGACCCACACAGTCGCCCGGATGGAGAAGCGCAACCTGGTCACCCGCACGATGTGCCCCGACGACCGCCGCGGTGTCTGGGCCGAGCTGACCGAAGTCGGCTTCGAACTGCTGAAGAGCGCCGCGCCGAGCCATGTCGCCTGCGTACGGGAGAACTTCGTCGAGGCCGTCGACCCGGCCGACTTCGCCGCCCTGGGCCGCGCCTTCCAAGCAGTGCTGGACGCCACCGAGGACGAGTGAGCCCGGCGGAATAGGCTTCGGTCCATGTCGACCGACACCCGCGCCACCGTGGCGGACCCCTTCCTGGCCGCCGGCCTGGACGTCGACACCTCGACCCTGACCCGTGGCCTGTACTCCAGCGATGCCTCGCTCTATCGCATCGTCCCGACCGCTGTGGCCCGGCCCCGCGACCTGGAGGAGTTGGCCCGTACCGTCGACCTCGCCCGCAGCCAGGCCATGGCGATCACCGCCCGGGGTGCCGGCACCAGCTGCGCCGGCAATGCCGTCGGCCCCGGCCTGGTGATCGACACCCGCAAGCTCAACAACATCCTGTCGATCGATCCGCAGCGCCGCTCGGCCGTCGTCGAGCCCGGCGTGATCCAGTCCCAACTCAGCACCGCCGCTGCGGCCCACGGGTTGTTGTTCGGCCCGGACCCGTCCACCTACACCCGCTGCACCATCGGCGGGATGATCGGCAACAACGCCTGCGGACCCCGCGCCATGGGGTACGGCCGGACCGCCGACAACGTGATCGCCCTCGAGGTGATCACCGGGACCGGTGAGCGGATCACCGTCGGCGACCCCGACAGCGACCTGGTCGCCGAGTCCCGGGCCAAGGGTCTGCCGACCGCCGACGAACACGCCACCATCGGGGAACTGCGCCGACTGGTCCACCAGAACCTGGGACTGATCCGTACCGGGTTCGGCCGCTTCGGCCGGCAGGTGTCCGGCTACTCGATGGAGCATCTGCTGCCTGAGAAGGGCAATGCGGTCCATCGCTTCCTGGTCGGCACCGAGGGCACCCTGGCCACCATCCTGCGCGCCGAAGTACGACTGGTGCGCGATGCCGCCCATCGCAGCATGGTCGCCATCGGCTACCCCGGGATGGCCGAGGCCGGCGACGCCGCCGTCATGTTGGCGCGCCACCACCCGACCGCCGCCGAGGGCCTGGACCGTCGCATCGTCGACGTGGTGCGCCGCGCGCACGGAGACCGAGCGGTGCCACCGCTGCCCCGCGGCGACGGCTGGATGTTCGTCGAACTGGTCGACGACGACCCCGAGCGGCTGGCCGACCGGGCCCGCGCGCTGGCCGCCGATGCCGCCGCCGACGCCACTGAGGTCATGCTGGTCGAGGATCCGACCGCCCGGGCCGCGCTGTGGAAGATCCGGGCCGACGGGGCGGGGCTGGCCGGGGTCAGCCTGGACCGGCCGGCGTACGGGGGCTGGGAGGATGCCGCGGTCCCGCCGGACCGCCTCGGCGCCTACCTGCGCGACTTCGAGGCCCTGATGGACCGGTACGGCCTGCACGGCCTGCCGTACGGACACTTCGGCGACGGCTGCGTCCACATCCGCATCGACTTCGGCCTGGACCGACCCGGCGGCGTGGGCCAGTACCGCGACTTCGTCACCGAGTCGGCGAAGTTGGTCGCCTCGTACGGCGGCTCGATGTCGGGCGAGCACGGCGACGGACGCGCCCGCGGTGAGCTGCTGTCCCACATGTACAGCCCCGACCAGCTGGAGCTGTTCGCCCGGGTCAAGCAGATCTTCGATCCGGACAACCGACTCAACCCCGGTGTGCTGGTCGACCCCGACCCGGTGGAGAAGGACCTGCGGGTCCCCCAACTCACCCTGTCGCCGCTGCACCGGCGCTTCGGCGAGTTCTCCGAGCAGGTCCACCAGTGCTCGGGGGTCGGCAAGTGCGTCGCCGACAACACCGGCACCCTGGCCGTGATGTGCCCGAGCTACCAGGCCACCGGTGACGAGAAGGACTCCACCCGGGGTCGGGCACGGATCCTGCAGGAGATGGTCAACGGCTCCCTGGTCAGCGGCGGATTTTCCTCCCCGGAGGTGCACGAGGCCCTCGACCTCTGCCTGTCCTGCAAGGGATGTGCCCGCGACTGCCCGACCGGGATCGACATGGCCGCCTACAAGGCGCGGGTGCTGGACGAGACCTGGCGCGGCAAGGTCCGACCCCGCAGCCACTACCTGCTGGGATGGCTGCCGCGGTGGGGCCGCCTGATGCAGAAGCTGCCCGCCCTCGCGTCGCTGGCCAATCTCGGCATGGGTTTGCCCGGACTGCGCCGGCTGATCACCTGGAGCGCGGGCGTGGACCGACGCCGCCAACTCCCCCGCTTCGCCACCACGGCCCTGTCCCAGCGGGGTGCGTTGCCGCCGGGACGCAAGCAGCTCGAGGCGGCGACGGCAACGACCGCACCGCACGGTCGGGTCGCGGTCTGGGCGGATTCGTTCACCTCGGCCTTCTCCGACCAGGGGGTGGCCGCGGTGCTGGAGGTGCTGCGCCGGGCTGGTTATGCCCCGGAGGTGATCACCGACAAGGCCTGTTGCGGCCTGACCTGGATCTCCACCGGCCAGCTCGACGGCGCCCGCCGCCAGCTGAGGACCGCGCTGGGGGTGCTGCATCCGTTGGCGGCCGCTGGGGTGCCCATCATCGGCATCGAACCGTCGTGCACCGCGGTGTGGCGCAGTGACGCCCCCGAGCTGCTGGACGACCCCCGGGTGGGTGAGGTCGCCGCTGCGGTCTCGACGCTGGCCGAGCTGTTGGGTCGTACGCCGGACTGGACTCCACCCGACCTGACCGGCACCACCGTGGTCGTCCAGCCCCACTGCCACCACGCCTCCATCCTGGGCTGGCAACCCGACGCAGCACTGTTGGATCGGACCGGCGCCGAGGTCACCACCGTTGGTGGGTGCTGCGGCCTGGCGGGCAACTTCGGTGTGGAGCAAGGACATTACGAGGTCTCGGTGAAGGTGGCCCAGACCGAACTGCTGCCCGCGGTCGAGGCCGCGCCCGACGATGCGCTCGTGCTGGCCGACGGGTTCTCCTGCCGTACGCAGCTTGCCGATCTGGCCGAGGTGGAGGCCATCACCCTGGCCGAGCTGCTGTTGCGCCCCAGCCAAGGGGACGGCGGACTGGGCGTCGGCGATCCGACCGACGCCGGAGGCCGGGACTGATGCACGACGATGCCCCGTGGGCCGCACGGTTCCCCCGGCTGTTCGCCGAGCAGGACATCGACTACGCCCAGGTCACCGCACGATTGACCACCGCGCCCTGCCCCGAGCCGTTGGTCAATCGGTACCACCTGGTGGCCCTGACCGAGGACGACCGCGTGGTGGTCTGTCGCAGCACCGAGCAGTGGCGCTTCCTGCCCGGCGGCACCCGTGAGCCCGACGAGTCGCTGGTCGAGCTGGCCCGCCGCGAACTGCTCGAGGAGGCCGGCGCCGTGCTGCTCGACGAGCCGGAGGTCTTCGCCTGGCATGACGTGACCTCACGGGCCGCGACGCCGTACCGACCCCACCTGGCCCACCCACGGGCCGCCTGGGCGTACGGACGGTGCCGGGTCCGACTGGACGGCGCGCCCGAGAACCCCGACGACGGCGAGCAGGTCGTCGAGGTCCTGGCACTGCCTCCGACCGAGGCGGTCGACTGGCTCGCCGTGCACGACCCGGACCATGCCGAGCTGGTGGCTCTGGCGACCCGGATGACGCAGGGTTGAATGGATCCATGGCCCGTCGTCCGAGCAAGCACACCCGTACCGCCCGACCGTTGTCGCTGGGTGGGGTCGCGACCGTGGTCCAGAAGGCCGACGGCGACTGGCAGGTGCGCACCATCACCGGATCGGCCGCGACGAAGGACTACCGCTGCCCGGGCTGTCAGCAGGTGATCCGTACCGGCCAACCCCACGTGGTGGTGTGGCCGTCCACGGCGTCGGGGTGGGGCCACGGCGGGGTCGAGGACCGGCGGCACTGGCACACCGCCTGCTGGCAGCGCCGTCGCTGACCGCGCCCCTCAGAACGAGACGACCGCCTCGATCGGCAGGTGGTCCGACGGATGACGCCCGCCTGCGGTGGCCTCCACGGTCCGCGCCGCATCGACGTGGACGGCATCGTTGACCAGGATCCAGTCGATGCGACGGCCGTCCGGGTCAGGGTCGCCGTAGTTGTTGAAGGTGCCCAGTCGAGGTCCCGGACGGTCGGCGACCAGCCAGCTGTCACGCAGCCCAGCGGTGAGGATCGCGTACGGCTCGGACTCCTCGTCGGCGTTGAAGTCGCCCATCACCAGCACCGGCAGGCCCGGCTCCAGCGCCGCCACCCGGTCCACGAGTTGGTGGGCCGACCTGACCCGCGCCAGCTCGGAGCGATGGTCGAAATGGGTCGCCAGCAGGACGAACTCGCGACCATCGGCCAGTCGGCGGTAGCGGACCAGGCTCGCCAGGCGTGGCAGGTCGTGGTCCCAGCTGACCGATCCGGGGACCTGCGGGGTGTCGGACAGCCAGCGGTGCTCGACCTCCAGCGGCTCCACGACGGTGGTGTCGTGGATGATCGCCGAGTGCTCCTCGGTCCTGCCGTCGTGGCGGCGTTGGCTGATGAGGGCGTAGCGCTCGTCGAGGCCCTCCATCAGCTCGGCAAGCTGGTGGCCCAGTCCTTCCTGGGTGGCCAGCACCGCGGGCGCCAACTCGTTCACCAACTCGATCATCGGGCCCCGGCGCAGCGGCCAGGCGTGTGGTCCCTGGTCGGAGGCGCACTTCAGGTTGTAGCTGACGATCTTGATGACGAACTCCGTTCTGTGGTGGGGGTCAGAGCGGGCGGCGGGCCCGCAGGGTGAAGGTGGCCGGCAACCGTTCGGGACGGTCGGCCAACTCGTACTCGTGCTCCAGGCCTGGCACCTCAACCATCGCCTCCCCCATCCGGGCCCAGCCACTGGTGCGGTCCTCACGCAGCAGTTCCAGCTGCAGGCCGGCCGCCATCACCGCGGTCACGGTCTCGGCGATGCCGTGGTTCCACTGGTGGTTGGTGGTCGCGGTGATCTCCGGAGCATCGGCACCGCCGGCGACATAGGTGAGCCCGTCGTCCCAGGTCATCGGTTCGCGGGTCTCGAAGTAGGGCAGGTCGAGGACCAACAGGTCGTCGTCACGATCGTCGGCCAGGGCCAGCATCACCGGATGGAAGTCACGCACGTGCAGCACCCCGCCCGGGGCCAGCAACTCGGCGCAGACCCGTGCCCAGGCAGCGATGTCGGGCAACCAGCACAGCGCGCCGCCGCCGGTGTAGACCAGGTCGTACTGCAGCGAACGACCGGCCTCGGCCAGCGCCGCCGGGGCGTCGTAGACGTTGCTGGCGACGAACCGCGCGTCGTCACCGGTGCGCTCGGCCAGCTGGTTGGCCACCGCCACCGACTCCGGGCTGAGGTCGAGCCCGATCATGGTCGCGCCCAGTCGTGCCAGTGAGATCGTGTCGGTGCCGAGATGACACTGCAGATGGATCCCCTGCACCCCGTCCAGCGCACCCAGGTCAGGGCGGTCGAAGGCGACCGTGGCACTGATCCGGGCCGGATCATCGAGATAGCCCTGCAGCCCGTAGCCCGGTGAGCCGGCATGGACCGCGGCCCGTTGGTCCCAGTTGGCGGCATTGTCGTCGAACCAGCGTTGCTCCATGGGGATCAGCTTCTCACCGATCCGGCCGGGCGAGAACCGAGTTGTCTATCCTGTCGGACGTGACCTTCTGGGAGCTGCTGCAGCGACGAATCACCACCGACGGGGCCCGTCCCCTGCTCACCTGCTACGACGCCGAGGGTGGTCGGACCGAGCTGTCGGCCATCACCTACGGCAACTGGGTCGCCAAGGCGGCCAACCTGATCGTCGACGAGATCGATGCCGGCACCGGCGATCGGATCGGACTGCCCCTGCTGGGGCGCAACCCGGGCCACTGGATGGGCCTGGTGTGGGCCGGGGCCTGCTGGACCGCCGGCGTGGAGGCCTGCCCGTACGTCGGTGACGACATGGTGGCCGTGGTGTCGGGACCCGAGCTCGACTTCGACGGCGCCACGACGCTGCGCTACGCCGTCTCGCTCCACCCGCTCGGGCTCGGGTTCTCCGGCCAACTGCCCGAAGGGGTGGCCGACTGGGCGAGCGAGGTCCGTTCCCAACCCGATGTCTTCCTCGGCGTGCCACCGATGGCCGACGACCTGGCCTGGGACGGTGAGGACCAGGCGCAGTTGACGGCCGGCACACCGGTGGCCGAGCGAGTGCTGGTGGACCTGCGTGACGGCAACGGCCCCGAGCCCCGGACACTGCTGCACCAGGTGCTGATCGGACCCCTGCTGGCCGGGGGATCCTCGGTGGTGGTGCTGTCCGGGGACGCCGAGCGGATCGCCACCGCCGAACGGGCGATCCGCTGACGCCGGATCAGTCGTGAGTCAGTCGCGGGTCAGGCGGCGGTGGGTGGCCCGGTGCGGCCGCGAGGCCTCCGGGCCGAGACGCTCGACCTTGTTGCGCTCGTAGTCGGCGAAGTTGCCCTCGTACCAGAACCACTGGGACTGGTCCTTGTCGTCGCCCTCCCAGGCCAGGATGTGGGTCGCGACGCGGTCCAGGAACCACCGGTCGTGGGAGATCACCACGGCACACCCGGGGAACTCCAGCAGCGCATCCTCCAACGAGGACAGGGTTTCCACGTCCAGGTCGTTGGTCGGCTCGTCGAGCAGCAACAGGTTGCCGCCCATTTTCAGGGTGAGGGCGAGGTTCAGCCGGTTGCGCTCACCGCCGGAGAGCACGTTGATCGGCTTCTGCTGGTCCGGACCCTTGAAGCCGAAGGAGGCGACGTAGGCCCGCGACGGCATCTCGAAGTTGGCGACCTTGATGTGGTCCAGTCCGTCGGAGACGACCTCCCACACGTTCTGCTTGCCGTCCAGGCCGGAGCGGCCCTGGTCGACGTAGCTGATCGACACGGTCTTGCCGACCTCGAGGGACCCGGAGTCGGGGGTCTCCTCGCCGGTGATCATCTTGAACAGCGTGGACTTGCCGACACCGTTGGGACCGATGATGCCGACGATGCCCGAGCGCGGCAGGTCGAAGCTGAGACCGTTGAACAGCAGCCGGTCGTCGAAGCCCTTGACCAGGTCATTGACCTGCAGCACGTCGGTGCCGAGTCGGGGGCCCGGCGGGATGTTGATCTCGGAGGTGTCGATCTTGCGGGTGCGCTCGGCCTCGGCCGCCATCTCCTCGTAGCGGGCCAGTCGAGCCCGGCTCTTGGCCTGACGGGCCTTGGCGTTGGAGCGGACCCACTCGAGCTCCTTCTCCAGGATCTTGGCCCGCTTGGCGTCCTTCTTGCCCTCGATCTGCAGGCGCTGACGCTTGGTGTCGAGGTAGGTGGAGTAGTTGCCCTCGTACGGATGGAGTCGACCACGGTCGATCTCACAGATCCACTCGGCGACGTTGTCCAGGAAGTACCGGTCGTGCGTCACGGCCAGCACGGCGCCCGGGTAGGACTTGAGGTGGCCCTCGAGCCAGTTCACGCTCTCGGCGTCGAGGTGGTTGGTCGGCTCGTCGAGCAGCAACAGGTCGGGCTGCAGCAACAGCAGCTTGCACATCGCGACCCGGCGACGCTCACCACCGGAGAGCACGTCGACCACGGTCTCCGGGGGCGGGCACCGCAGGGCATCCATCGCCTGCTCGAGCTTGGAGTCGACGTCCCAGGCATCGCGGGCGTCGAGCTCGGCCTGGACCTTGGCCATCTCGTCGCCGAGCGCTTCGTAGTCGGCGTCGGGCTCACCCATCGCCATCCCGAGCTCGTCGTAGCGGGCCAGCAGCGCCTTGGTCTCGGCGACGGCCTCCTCGACGTTCTCCCGTACGGTCTTGCCCTCGGTCAACGGGGGCTCCTGCAGCAGGATCCCGACGGTCTTGCCCTTGGCGAGCATGGCGTCGCCGTTGTTGGGCTGCTCCAGCCCGGCCATGATCTTGAGCATGGTCGACTTGCCGGCGCCGTTGGGTCCGACCACGCCGATCTTGGCTCCCTCGTAGAAGGACAGCGTGACGTCATCGAGAACCAACTTCTCACCCAAGGTCTTGCGGACCTTGGACATGGTGAAGACGAACTCAGGCATGGTTGGTGCGAACCCTCCGCGGTTGTGGATCGTGGGGCCCGCAACAAGTGGGGCCGACAGCCCAGTATGCCAGTGATCGCCATGGGTGGCCGTCGCAGGGACTCGCTCCCGCCCCTGTCCTTGCCCGCGTGACGGTCCCCTGACGCTCACAACCTCAGCCACGATCCGGGGGAACCGGTTGCCTGGGGCGAGATTCGGCATCGAGCCTGAGATCGTGAGCGCGACCCATCGACGGACGGCGGCTCAGCGGTGACTCAGCGGCTCCGGAGATGGCGTAGCAGGCCGTGGACGTCCTCCAGGAACTGATCCGGTCGCTGCTCCAGATCGGCCACGGTGTACCTGAGCATCCGGTATCCCTCGGTCGCGAAGTCGTTCTGCCGACGTAGGTCGTTCCGGTACGTCGTCGGGTTGAGGGCGTGGTGCAGACCGTCGACCTCGATCACCGCAGGGTGCTCGTCGAACAGGATGTCGGGGTGGTACAGGTTGCCCCGGATCATGATCGGCGGGTTGCCGCGCCAGGCCGTGAGGCCGGCGGATCGCAGCAGTCGGTGACACAGCCCGCTCCGAATAAGCCCATGCCCCGCCCCGGGAGTCGAGGATCCGTTCGGTGCGCAGCCGGTTGCCCCTGCGCCCGGGGAAGGCCTCGAGCGCACGCTGCACCTGTTGGACCGTCACCTTGCGCGACCGCAGGGCGCGGTCCAGCACCTCATTGCCCAACTCCACGCACAGGTCGACCGCGGTGAGCGCAGGCCGGGTCATTCGGATGCCGTCCCAGCGCCCGACCCATGGCTCCGGGATGCGGCGATGGCTCACCACGAAACCGGACGGCCGTGCGACCCGCTGGTGGGCGACCGCGAGCTCGATCTCCCCCACTCCGAGCTCCGGCCAGAACTGGCGCTGTGCCGCGTATCGGCCGGTGACGACCGTCGTCGGATCCCACAGCTCTGCCGCCCGCAGCAGCAGGTGGGTGTCGTCGGCCTGGTCGATCGGAAGGTAGACACCCGGGAACACGGCGGTGATGCGCCCGGCGCGGAGTGCACGGGCGATCGTCGTCGCGAGCGCAGGGTGCGCCCGGCGCCGTACCGGGCCCCGAGCGAGAAGTGCGGCGAGCTCTGCCTGCTTGCCCCTGACCTGACCCTGCTTGTCCATGACCTGACCATCGGCGATCCGTGCCTGAATCGGTCAGCGAATCCACTCACCTGTGGACAGCGCTCACTTCCTCAGTGCCGTTGTGGAAACAGGCGCGCAGCGACCGGTTCCTACGAATCGAGGTGGAGAACGTGAGCGGGGCCGGGATCAGCCAAGCCCAGCGCGGCGCAGCGCATCCGCCATCGCACCGCTCGCCGGAGCGGATTCTGTCCGGGTCCCCCCGCCACGGTCCTTGCCGTTGCCCCGCCGCGAGCCGCCACCTTGGTTGCGGTCACCGCGTCGGGAGCCGCCACCCTGGTTGCGGTCGCCGGAGCGCGCGCCACGCCTTCGCCCCTCGGTTCCCCCAGCTCCAGCGCTGTCACCGGGCAGTTCGTCGTCGAGCCGGAGGCTGAGGGAGATCCGCTTGCGGGTCTGGTCGACCTCCAGGACCAGGACGGTGACCACGTCGCCGGGCTTGACGACGTCACGGGGGTCGGCGACGAATCGGGTCGACAGCGCTGAGATGTGCGCCAGGCCGTCCTGATGGACACCGATGTCGATGAAGGCACCGAAGGCGGCGACATTGGTCACCTGCCCCTCCAGCACCATCCCCGGACGCAGGTCGGACAGGGTCTCCACGCCGTCGGTGAACCGGGCGGTGGTGAAGGCCGGACGTGGGTCGCGGCCCGGCTTGTCGAGCTCGGCGAGGATGTCGGTGACCGTCGGCAGGCCGTGGGTGTCGTCGACGAAGGCCCTCGCGTCCAGTCCCTGCAACACCCGGCTGTTGCCGATCAACTGCTCGGTGCCGACCGCCTGCTGGATCCGGTGCACGACCGGGTACGCCTCGGGATGGACCGCCGAGGCGTCCAGGGGGTCTTCCCCGTTCGGGATCCGCAGGAACCCGGCTGCCTGCTCGAAGGCCTTCGGGCCGAGCCGGGGCACCTCGCGCAGGGCCGTACGGGTCCGGAACGGTCCGTACTGGTCGCGGTGCTGCACGATCGAGCTGGCCAGGGTCTCGGTGATCCCCGACACCCGGGTGAGCAGCGGGACCGAGGCGGTGTTGACGTCCACGCCGACCGCGTTGACGCAGTCCTCGACGACGGCGGTCAGCGACCGGGAGAGGGCGACCTCGGACAGGTCGTGCTGGTACTGCCCGACACCGATCGACTTCGGGTCGATTTTGACCAGCTCGGCCAACGGGTCCTGCAGGCGCCGGGCGATCGAGACCGCCCCCCGCAGCGAGACGTCGAGGTCGGGGAATTCCTGGGCCGCGTAGGCCGATGCGGAGTAGACCGAGGCACCGGCCTCCGAGACGACCGCCTTGGTCAACTCCAGCTCGGGATGGGACCGGATCAGCTCGGCGACCAACTTCTCGGTCTCGCGTGACGCGGTGCCGTTGCCGATGGCCACCAGCTCGACCGCATGCTTGGCGCAGACCCTGGCCAGGGTGGCGATCGCGGCGTCCCACTGGTTGCGAGGGGCATGGGGATGGATCACACCGGTGTCGACCACCTTGCCGGTGGCGTCGACGACGGCCACCTTGACGCCGGTACGCAGACCCGGATCGAGCCCCAGGGTGGCCCTGGTGCCGGCGGGGGCAGCCATCA
>DVLP01000449.1 GCA_018715445.1 Candidatus Avipropionibacterium avicola
TTGGCGCGGGCCAGGTCGAGCAGGTCGTCGTCCTGCGGGGTCTCGGCCGCGAAGCCGACGATGGTCTGTCCGGCCCGAGCGCGCTGGCGTGACAGCCCGGCCAGCACGTCGGTGGTCTGCTCCAGTTGCAACGTGAGGCCGCTGTCACCGGACTTCTTGATCTTGCCGGTGGCCGCAGCGCCCGGGGTGAAGTCGGCGGCGGCGACGGCCATCACCAGGACGTCGCAGGTGGTGCTGAGCGAGCGCATCGCCTCGTCGAGGTCGGCGGTGGACGAGACGGCGGTGACCGTGGTGTTCGAGGGAGGCTCGACCTCGAGGTGCGCGGCGACCAGGTCGACCCGGGCACCGCGCAGGGCTGCGGCCCGGGCCAGGGCGACCCCCATCCGTCCGGAGGAGGCATTGCCGAGGAAGCGGACCGGGTCGAGGGCCTCCCGGGTCCCTCCCGCCGACACCGCGACCCGCAGGCCGGTGAGGTCACGCTGGGCTGCCGAGGCCGCGAGCGCGGGATCGACCAGCAGGGACAGGGCGGTCGCCACGATCTCGGCCGGCTCGGGCAGCCGTCCGGGTCCGGAGTCGGCACCGGTGAGACGTCCGGCGGCCGGGTCCAGGACGACGGTGCCGCGGGACCGCAGGGTCGCCACGTTGGCCGTGGTCGCGGGGTGCTGCCACATCTCGGTGTGCATCGCCGGGCACATCAGCACCGGCGCCGTGGTGGTCAGCAGGACATTGGTGAGCAGGTCGTCAGCGCGCCCGGTGGCGGCCCGGGCCATCAGGTCCGCCGTGGCCGGCACCACGACGACCAGATCGGCCTGCTGACCGATCCGGACGTGGTTGACCAGATGGGTGTCGGAGAAGACGCCGGTGTGGACCGGGCGCCCCGACAACGCCGACCAGGTCGTCGCGCCGACGAACTCCAGCGCATGGTTCGTCGGGACGACGGTCACGTCGTGACCGGCCTCGGACAGGCGGCGGACCACCTCGCAGGCCTTGTAGGCGGCAATGCCGCCACTGACACCGACGACGACCCGGCTCATGCTGGGGGCTCCTCGGGCGAGGGGCTCAGGCGCCGGGCTCGGGCTCGAACGACAGGTCAGCGGCCGGCGCGGTCTCCTCGGAGAACTCGTTGCCGTCCTGGTCGGCCTCGTCGCTCGGGGTCGAGACCAGCACGCCGGCATGGATCTCGCGCAGCGCGATCGACAACGGCTTCTCCTGCACGCCGTGGTCGACCAGCGGCCCCACGTTCTGCAGCAGGCCCTCGCCGAGCTGGGCGTAGTAGGCGTTGATCTGGCGGGCGCGCTTGGCGGCGAACAGCACCAGACCGTACTTGCTGTCGGACTTGGTGAGCAGGTCGTCGATCGAGGGGGAGGTGATGCCGCCCTCTTGGGTGGTGACTTGGTTGACCACGGGTGAGATCCTTCGACGTACGTTCGATGCGTTCCGCTCGGCCGGGACGTGTCAGTCCGGTGGACCCTGCGGGTCCGGGAGCGGGGGTAGACCCAGCAACTCTACCAAGTCGTCCACCGCTTGTCCCACTTCGGCGTTGACGACGACGTGGTCGAACTCGTCCAGGGCCAACATCTCGGTCCTGGCGGTCTCGAGTCGGCGTTCGCGTTCCTCGGCACTCTCGGTGCCCCGACCGACCAGTCGGCGCACCATCTCCTCCCAGGACGGCGGCATCAGGAAGACCAGCGTGGCATCGGGCCAGGTGCGGGCGACCTGACGGGCGCCCTGCAGGTCGATCTCGAGGATGACGTGGCGCCCCTGCCGTACGGCGTCGGCCACCGGACCGCGCGGGGTCCCGTACCGAGCCTTGCGGTGCACCACGGCCCACTCCAACATCTGGTCGGTCTCGACCAGCCGGTCGAACTCGGCGTCGTCGACGAAGCGGTAGTGCACCCCGTCGACCTCGCCGGGGCGGGGTGGCCGCGTGGTGGCCGAGACCGAGACCCACACGTCGGGACGCAGCTCCCGCAACCGAGCGCAGACGGTGCCCTTGCCGACCGCCGTCGGGCCCGACACCACGGTGACGCTGCCCCCACCGGCCGGTACGGCTCGGTCCAACTCCTCAGACACCCGAGAACTCCTCCTTCAGACGAGCAATCTGGTGTCGACCCAGACCGCGCAGGCGCCGGTTGTCGGCGATGTCGACCCGCTCCATCACGGCCAGGGCGCGCTTGTTCCCGACCCGAGGCAGGCACTTGAGCAGGTCGACGACCTTGAGCTGGGCGATCACCTCGTCGTCGCGGCGGTCCAGCACCTCGGCCAGGGTCGTGCGGCCGGTGCGCAACGCCTGCTTGACCTCGGCCCGCTCCTTGCGGGCGGCGGCAGCACGAGCACGGGCAGCCTCCAGCTGCTGCTCACTGACGGCGGGGAGCGACACGGTGATTCCTCGTACGGGTGATCGGGGTCCATGGCCGACAACCGGCACGTGGGCCGGGCCTGTCACGGTTCAACCTATCCGGCGGCGGACGGATCTGCATCCGAGGCCCTCCATCGCTTGTAGAGTCGGGCGCAGTGACCGTCGAGCGAGGAGGGACCCGGAAACGTGTCCGGATCAGCCGTGTCAGGGATGTCAGTGATCGCAGGACGGCCCGTTGCCGGTGACGGCGAGGAGTTCCGTGCCGTCGACCCGGCCACCGGTACGGCCCTGGAGCCGGCCTATCGAGCGTTGTCGGCGCCCCGGATCGAGGAGGCTGTCACCGCTGCCGCGACCGCGTTCGAGGTCTACCGCGACACCACGCCGCAACAGCGCGCCGCATTCCTGCGCACCATCGCCGACAACCTGGACGCCCGCCGCGACGCACTGGTCGAACGAGCCCTGGTCGAGACCGGGTTGCCGGAGGCCCGCCTCACCGGCGAGGTCGGTCGCACCTCGGGGCAGCTGCGCCTGATGGCCGACGAGGTCGAGCTGGGCGAACACCAGGGCGTACGGATCGACCACGCCCAGCCGGACCGCTCCCCCGCCCCGGCCCCGGACCTGCGGCTGCGCTCGATCCCGATCGGACCGGTGGTGGTCTTCGGGGCGAGCAACTTCCCGTTCGCCTTCTCGACTGCCGGTGGCGACACCGCGGCCGCCCTGGCCGCCGGTTGCCCGGTGATCGTCAAGGCCCACAACGCCCACCCCGGCACGGCCGAGCTCGCTGCCGGTGCGATCGCCGACGCAGTCAACAGCTGTGGCCTGCCGCCGGGCACCTTCTCCCTGCTGTACGGCGTCGGCAACGAGATCGGCGAGCACCTGGTCGCCCATCCGGACGTGCGCGGTGTGGGCTTCACCGGATCACGCGCCGGTGGGCTGGCCCTGCTGCGGATCGCGCAGGCACGACCGACCCCGATCCCCGTGTACGCAGAGATGTCGAGCATCAACCCGGTGATCGTGCTGCCCGGACGGGCCAAGGCCGTCGACGAAGTGGCGCAGGGCTACCTGGGGTCGCTGACGCTGGGATCGGGCCAGTTCTGCACCAATCCCGGGCTGCTGTTCGTGCCGGAGGAGGCCGCCGAGCTGCGGACCGCGATCGGCGCCGCCGTCGGCGAGACCCGTGGCCAGACCATGTTGACCGAGCCCATCAGCGACGCCTATCGCGACGGTGTCGCTCGGCTCGACTCCATTGACGTGCTCGGGCGCGGCGCGGAGGGCGACGGCCCGAATGCCCCGGCCCCGGTGGTCGCGGCGGTCACCACTGCCCAACTGCGTGACACCCCGGGCCTGGCCGACGAGGTCTTCGGCGCGGCCAGTCTGGTCGTCTCCTACCGCGACCTGGAGGACGTCATCGACACCCTCGACCTGCTGGAAGGCCAGCTCACCGTGTCGGTCCACGTCGAACCCTCCGACCACGAGGCACTGCGCACCCTGCTGCCCACGCTGGAGGACCTGGCCGGCCGGATCATCGTGAACGCGTGGCCGACCGGCGTCGAGGTCACCCACGCGATGGTCCACGGTGGCCCCTTCCCCGCCACCTCGGACGGTCGCTCCACCTCCGTCGGGACCCTGGCCATCACCCGCTTCCAGCGCCCCGTCAGCTACCAGGGCCTGCCCGAGGACCTGCTCCCCCAGGCCATCCGCGACGAGAACCCGTACGGCCTCCCCCGCCGCGTCGACGGCACCCTCGAACGCTGACCCACACCCTCCGAGCTCGGGGGTCGTCGTCGTCAGCGGAGGGCGGCGGCGACTTCGGCGGTGCGGCGGCGGATGGCGGCGGGGTCGGGGCCGGCCTCGGCGATGTCGCGGCTGGTCGAGGGCAGGGTCAGGGGTGTCTGGTCGCCGAAGAGAGTGGCGACGTGCTCGGGGGTGCCGCCCTGGGCACCCAGACCGGGCACCAGCAGGGATCCGGCGAACCGGGACAGGTCGATGTCGAGCGCCTGGTGGGTAAGACCGACGACGGCGCCGACCGGGCCGGGGACGCCGTCCTCGATCCGCGCGTGGTCACGGTTGATCGCGGCACCGGCCTCCAGCACCTGCTGGGCGACGGTGAGGTCGTGGTGGCGCGCGGTCTGCACCTCGTGGCCCTCCGGGTTGGAGGTTCGGACCAGGACGTAGACCCCTCGTCCGTTGGCCACCGCCAGGTCGATCGCCGGCTGCAGCGAGCCGAAACCGAGGTACGGGCTGATCGTGATCGCGTCCGCGGCCAACGGCCCCTCCCCCAGGTAGGCCTGGGCGTAGGCCGCCATCGTCGAGCCGATGTCGCCCCGCTTCACGTCGAGCAGGCTGAGCGCACCGGCCTCACGGATCGCGCCCAGCACCTTCTCCAGCACAGCGATCCCGGCCGATCCGAAGACCTCGAAGAAGGCGCTCTGCGGCTTGAGGACCGCGACCTGGTCGGCGACCGCCTCGACCAGGGTCATGGCGCAGCGCTCCAGTCCGCTGGCATCGAGCGGAAGCCCCCACTGCTGAAGGATCGACAGGTGCGGATCGACCCCGACACAGAGTCGTCCCCGTTGGGCGACCACGGCCGCCAGCCGTTCGCCGTACGCGTTCATCGACGATTCCCTCCGTGTCGGCGGTTCACACCGCTCACCAGTGCCGGACCGGCATAGACCAGTCCGGAGTAGACCTGCACCAGCCGGGCACCGGCCTCGACCATGGCATCGGCATCCTGGGCAGACATGATGCCACCGACCCCGATCACCGGCAGGTCGGTCATCCGGGTGAGGGCGGCGACGAACTCGCGGGACCGCCGCCGCAGTGGGGCACCCGACAGGCCCCCGGTCTGCGAGGCCATCGACCGGTCGGCCGCGGACAGCCCGGACCGTTCGATCGTGGTGTTGGTCGCGATCAGCCCGCTGATCCCGGCGTCGGTGCAGACCTCGACCGCCTCGGCGACCGCCTCGGTCGACAGGTCCGGGGCGAGCTTGACCAGCACCGGCACCGGGGCGACCCGGTCCAGGCTACGGGCCTCGGTGACCAATGTGCTGGTCAGATCAGCGAGGAATCCCTTGTCCTGCAGGGAACGCAGCCCAGGGGTGTTGGGACTGGAGACGTTGATCGCGATGTAGTCGGCGTGCGGAGCCACGGCACGCAAGGAGGTGACGTAGTCCTCGACCGCCTCGGTCAACGGGGTGACCTTGCTCTTGCCGATCGACACCCCGACCACCAGACCGGCTTGTCGCCCGCCGCGGGTGATCCCGTACGAGGCGAGCCGCTCGGCGAGGGCGGCGGCACCGGGGTTGTTGAACCCCATCCGGTTGATCACCGCGCGGCTGGTCGGCAGGCGGAACAGTCGCGGTTTGTCGTTGCCGGGTTGGGCCTTGGCCGTGACCGTCCCCAGCTCGACATGGGAGAACCCGAGACTTGCCCAGCCGCGCACCGCCATCCCGTACTTGTCCATCCCGGCAGCCAGGCCGACCGGACCGGGGAACCGCAGCCCGGCGAACTCGACCTCGTCCCCGCGGGGTCCGGTGACCGCCCGGGCCACTGCCCTCAGCACGGCTGAGGACCCGAGCGTGCCGACCGCGCGAACGGTGCGTTCGTGGATCGCCTCGGCATCACCGGTACGGAAGAGCACCGGTCGGGCCAGCCGATAACCGAGGGAGCTGACCCGCTCGCCCCACGCGGGGCGAGGGGTCCCCCTCAGCACAGCACGATCGGTCATGAGGCCTGGGCGGGAGGCCGGAAGGTCTCGGCCCAGTCCTGCAGCGACCGGACCCCGATCTCGCCGGCCCGCTGGGCCTCGATCCCCTGCACGGCGGCCGAGAGTCCTGGCACCGTGGTGATGCACGGGACGTTGCGCAGGATCGCGGCGGTCCGGATCTCCCAGCCGTCGTAGCGCGGACGACCGTCTGTGCTCAACCCGTGCGGGGTGTTGAACACCAGGTCGACCTCGCCGTCCAGCAGGGCCTGCACGATGGTCTTCTCCCCGTTCGGGCCGGCCCCCTGGCTGTGCTTGCGCACCTCGGTGACCGAGATCCCGTTGCGTCGCAGCACCGAGGCGGTGCCGGCGGTGGCGAGGATCTCGAAGCCCAGGTCGGCCAGCCGCTTCACCGGGAAGATCATGTGACGCTTGTCCCGGTTGGCTGCCGACACGAAGACCTTGCCCTCGGTGGGCAACGGCCCACTGACCGCGAACTGGCTCTTGGCGAAGGCGATCCCGAAGTCGACGTCGAAGCCCATGGCCTCACCGGTCGAGCGCATCTCGGGACCGAGCACCGTGTCGACCTGGGTGCCGTCCGCCGACCGGAACCGGTTGAACGGCATCACCGCTTCCTTGATCGCGATCGGCGAACCCTCCCAGGAATCCCCGCCGTCACCGGCGGCGCGCAGCATGGACTCCTCGCGCAACTGCGCGATGGTGGCGCCCGCTGCCAGCCGGGCCGCCGCCTTGGCCAACGGCACCCCGGTCGCCTTGGAGACGAAGGGCACCGTACGGGAGGCGCGCGGATTGGCCTCGAGCACATAGAGCACATCGCCGGACAAGGCGTACTGGATGTTGATCAGTCCCTGCACCCCGACGCCACGGGCAATGCCCAGCGTCGACTCACGGATCCGCTCGATGACCTCCTGGCCCAACGTGGTCGGGGGCAGCGAGCAGGCCGAGTCGCCGGAGTGCACCCCGGCCTCCTCGATGTGCTCCATGACCCCACCCAGGTAGAGCTCGTGGCCGTCGTACAGCGCGTCGACGTCGATCTCGATCGCATCGTCGAGGAAGCGGTCGACCAGCACCGGATGCTTCGGCGAGACCTCGGTGGCGCGGGCGATGTAGTTGGCCAGCGCGCCGTCGTCGTAGACGATCTCCATGCCGCGCCCGCCCAGCACGTACGAGGGTCGGACCAGGACCGGGTAGCCGATCTCGGCGGCGATCTCGCGTGCCTCGTCGAAGGAGTGGGCCATCCCGTACTTCGGGGCCGGCAGGTCGGCGGTCGCCAGCACCTGGCCGAACAGACCACGGTCCTCGGCGGCGTCGATCGCTTCCGGCGCGGTCCCGATGATGGGGACGCCGGCATCCTTCAGCTCCTGGGCCAACCCGAGCGGGGTCTGACCACCGAGCTGGACGATGACCCCAGCCAACGGCCCGGCCTGCTGCTCGGCGTGGACGACCTCGAGCACGTCCTCCAGGGTGAGCGGCTCGAAGTAGAGCCGGTCGGAGGTGTCGTAGTCGGTCGAGACGGTCTCGGGGTTGCAGTTGACCATGATGGTCTCGAACCCTGCCTCGGACAGCGCCAAGGACGCGTGCACACAGGAGTAGTCGAACTCGATGCCCTGCCCGATCCGGTTCGGCCCCGACCCGAGGATGATCACCGCCGGCTTCTCCCGCGGCGCGACCTCGGTCTCGGCGTCGTAGGAGCTGTAGTGGTACGGGGTGTTGGCGGCGAACTCGGCGGCACAGGTGTCGACGGTCTTGAAGACCGGTCGGATGCCCAGCGCCCACCGCAGCCCACGGACCACGTTCTCGTCCATGTTGCGCAGCACGGCGATCTGGGCGTCGGACAGTCCGTGACGCTTCGCCAGGTAGAGCAGCCCCGGGGTCAGGGCGTCGGCCTCGGCGATCGCGTTCCCGACCTCGTTGATCAACTGCAGCTGGTCGATGAACCAGGGGTCGATCTTGGTGGCCTCGAAGACCTGCTCCGCGGTGGCGCCCAGGCGCAGCGCCTGACCGACCTTGAGGATCCGACCGTCGTGCGGACGGGCCATCTCCACCAGGAGGTCCTCGACACTCGCCTCGGGGTCGTCACCCAACCAGAAGGTGCCCTTGCGGTTCTCCAGGGAGCGCAACGCCTTGCCGAGGGCCTCGGTGAAGTTGCGTCCGATCGACATCGCCTCGCCCACGCTCTTCATGTGGGTGGTCAGCGTCGAGTCGGCGGTCGGGAACTTCTCGAAGGCGAACCGGGGCACCTTGACCACGACGTAGTCGATGCTCGGCTCGAAGCAGGACGGCGTCTCACCGGTGATGTCGTTGGTGACCTCGTCCAGGGTGTAGCCGAGCGCCACCTTGGTGGCGATCTTGGCAATCGGGAAGCCGGTCGCCTTGGAGGCCAGGGCACTGGAGCGCGAGACCCGCGGGTTCATCTCGATCACGATCATCCGCCCGTCCTCCGGGTTGATCGCAAACTGGATGTTGCAGCCACCGGTCTCGACACCGACGTCGCGGATCACCGCGATGCCGACGTCACGCATCCGCTGGTACTCCCGGTCGGTCAGCGTGAAGGCCGGTGCCACCGTGATCGAGTCACCGGTGTGCACGCCCATCGGGTCGACGTTCTCGATGGAGCAGATGATCACGACGTTGTCGTT
>DVLP01000044.1 GCA_018715445.1 Candidatus Avipropionibacterium avicola
CCGGCCCGGTGTCGACCGCCTCCTCCTGGACCGGGGCATCCGGCAGGGCCGAGTTGTTCTCGTTCCAGGCCTTGTCGATCGCGGGGCCGTGGCTGAGGAATGACATGGACGTGTCCTTTCTGGGCAACGAAGGCAGGGTGGACCGGCCCCGTGGCGGTCGGCGACGGGGTCAGGACTGTTGGGGTCAGTGCGGGGCTGGTTGGGTGCTGGCCCGCACGACCAGCTCGTGCGGCAACACGATCTGGCGTGGTGTGCGGGCCGGGTCGAGCAGGAGTTCGGCGGCGAGCCGTCCCTTCTCGGCGATCGGTTGGCGGATGGTGGTCAGGCCGGCGTCGGCGGCCATCGGGAGATCGTCGAAGCCGACGACGGAGATGTCCCGTCCGGGCTCGAGGCCGCGGTGGCGCATCGCGTCGATGAACCCGAGCGCCAGCACATCGCTCACCGCGACCACCGCCGTCGGTCGGTGCTGGCGGTCCAGGACGTGGCCGCCGGCGCGCCGGCCCGACTCACGGGAGTTGACCCCGGCGGTGACGATGGTGCTCGTCGGCGAGTCCAGCCCGTCGACGATGCCGCGGATCCGCGACCAGGTGTCGTGATAGGTCGCTGCCCGGTCGTGATGGGCCAGCAGTTCGCCGAAGGCCTCGGGGCCGCGCTCCACCCCTTCCCCGTCCTGGCTGTAGCTGAACTCGACCAGGATGACGACGTCGCGGTGGCCGAGGGCTCGTAGGTGGGCACCGACGTCCCGGCCGGCGGCATGGTCGTCGATCACCACGTGGTCGACATCGGCCAGGTCGGACCCGGCACCGGACGGCTTGGTGCAGACCACGGTGGGCAGGCGCCGCTGGCGGGCCTGCCGGATCGAGGGCAGGTCGCAACACATCGCCGCCACCCCGTCGACCGCGGCATGGCGCAGCGCCTCCAGGGCATCGGTGTCACCGACCGGCACGCTCAGCAGCAGGAGGTTGGCGCCGTCGGCCTCCATCACCTGGGCGAAGGCCGCCAACCAGGCCGTCGAGAACGGATCGTCGAAGGCGTACGACAGTCGTTCGGCGAAGACGACGCCGTACGCATTGGACCGTCCGGCGCGCAACTGACGCGCGGCCGCATCCGGCCCGGCGTAGCCCATCTTCTCGGCACGGGCCAGGATGTCGGTCCGCAGTCGGGCGGACAGCTGGTCGGGCCGGTTGAACGCATTGGACACCGTCATCACCGAGACGCCCATGACCGAAGCGACGTCCTTCATGGTGACCTTGCTCATCGACTCCACCTCCTCTGACATCCATGCTGTCCTGTATCGATAAAGAGAACAACCGTCAAGCAGATCTGGATCGTTAAAGAAGCCCCGACTCAGCCGTTCACTGGCGCGAAATGGCACGGGGAGACCTCAGTCGGCCCGCAACCCCCCGGGCACTCGGTCGGTTCCGGGGCAACCGCCGATTCCGCGCAGCCGTGGACCGTCGGCCGCACGGACGTTTCGAGTCGATCTGGGAGGTCCTGCTCGCCGAGTTGCACCACGCTGTCGGCGTCGAGGTGGAGCCGCAGCACGAGGTCATCGACGACAACGGCGTCTGGCTGGCCCGTGGTGACCTGTGGCTGGTCGGCACCCGTCGGATCCACGAGTACGACGACGGCCACCACCGCGACCCCGGTCAGCACCATCAGGACCTCCGCCGTGACCGACGACTCGGCCTGGCCGGCTGGTCACGTCGCGGCTACACCAGCCCCGACCTGCTGCGACACGCGGTCCACGTGCTCGCCGATGCCGATCACGCCCTCGGTCGGCGCCACGATCCCGGCCGGATCCGCCCCTGGTACGCCCAACTGCGCACCTCCCTGTTCTCCGACACGGGCCGCCGCCAGTTCCTGAGCAGCCTGCCCGGGACGAGAAATGGTCACGGGGAGGGCCTCCGGCAGCCCGGATGACCCTCCCCGTGACCACTGCGAGGAGTCGGGTACGGCTCAGAGCAGGTCGTGCACCAGGATCGACTGCTCCCGCCCCGGGCCCACGCCGATGCCGGAGATCCGGCATCCGATGAGCTCCTCGAGACGCTTGACGTAGGCCTGGGTGTTGGCAGGCAGCTCGTCGAAGGTGCGGCACCCGGAGATGTCCTCGGTCCAACCGTCCAGGAACTCGTAGACCGGCGTGGCGTGGTGGAAGTCGGTCTGGCTGTACGGCATCACGTCGTGGCGGACCCCGTTGACCTCGTACGCGACGCACACCGGGATCTTGTCCCAGCCGGTCAGGCAGTCGAGCTTGGTGAGGAAGACGTCGGTGAAGCCGTTGGCCTTGGCCGCCGACTCGACGACCAGCGCGTCGAACCAACCACAGCGGCGCGGACGCCCGGTGGTGGCGCCGAACTCGGCACCGATCTCGCGCAGCTTGTCGCCGTCCTCGTCGAACAACTCGGTCGGGAACGGCCCGGAGCCGACCCGGGTGGTGTAGGCCTTGGCGATGCCGATCACCCGGTCGATCCGGGTCGGTCCGACGCCGGCACCGACACAGGCACCGGCGGCGATCGGGTTCGAGGACGTGACGTACGGGTAGGTGCCGTGGTCCACGTCGAGGTGGTGGGCCTGGGCTCCCTCGAAGAGCACGACCTTGTCCTGGTCCAGGGCGTCGTTGACGACCCGGGAGGTGTCGGCCACGTGCGGGCGCAGCCGGTCCACGAAGCTCAGCAGGTGATCGGCGATCTCGTCGGGCTCGATCGCGCGACGGTTGTAGACCTTCACCAGCAGGTGGTTCTTCTGCTCGAGGGAGGCCTCCACCTTGCGGCGCAGGATCGACTCGTCGAACAGGTCCTGGATCCGGATCCCGACGCGGTTGACCTTGTCGGCGTACGCCGGGCCCACGCCACGACCGGTGGTGCCGATCTTGGCCTTGCCCAGGAAGCGTTCGGTGACCTTGTCCAGGGTCCGGTGGAACTCGGTGATCACATGCGCGTTGGAAGAGATCAGCGGATGACTGACCTCGGCGCCACGCTCGGCCAGCTCGTCGAGCTCGGTGTAGAGGACGTCGAGGTCGATCACCACGCCGTTGCCCAGCACCGGGGTGACCCCGGGGTTGAGGATGCCGGAGGGCAGCAGGTGCATCACGTACTTCTGGTCGCCGACGTGGATCGTGTGACCCGCGTTGTTGCCACCCGAGTAACGGACGCAGTAGTCGACGCGGTCACCGAGCTGGTCGGTGGCCTTGCCCTTGCCCTCGTCGCCCCATTGCGCGCCGACGATCACGATTCCCGGCATCTCAGCCGTCCTCTCACACAGACGAACCCGCACGGCCGTGGCCTGCGGGGTCCTTACCCCTGCATGCTACCGGACCGTCCCGTCCCCGATCCTCGGCGGTTCGGCGCCCTCAGGACGGGCCCGTCAGGCACCCGGAGCCAGCAGCGCCTGCCAGGCCTCCTCGGAGCTGTCGCGCAGGAACTGGGTGCAACGTTCGGCCTCGTCCACCTCACCGATCCGGTCCGCAGCGATCGCCAGGGCCGCCAACGCCCGCAGGAATCCCTGGTTGGGCACGTGCGCGTACGGGACCGGGCCGCTGCCGCGCCAGCCGGAACGACGCAGGGCGTCCAGACCGCGGTGGTAGCCGGTCCGCGCGAAGGCATAGGCCACCACGACCTCGTCGGCGGCCAGGCGTTGCTCGGCCAGCACCGCCCACGCCAGGCTGCTCGCCGGATGGGCCGCGGCGACCTCGACCGGGTCGGTCCCCGACTCCAGGGCCTCGGCGGCGGCATCGGTGGGCAGGCGGGTGGGCTCGGGCCCGTCCGCCAACAGGTTGTGGTGGGTCTGGCTCATGTCGATCCTCTCGTCGCTACCATCGTACGGAGCCGGATTCGGCGTGGCGCCGCCGCCTCACGTGGACGAAGCGCCGGTCGAGGGCTATGGTCGTGGCGCTGCCCTTAGAGCCGGGACCCGGCTCCGGTCAGCACGGGCCCTCGGGCCACCACAGGGGCCCACCCGGGCCTTGGAGTAGTCGCCGCTGCTTCCCGACGAGCAGCCGACGAGTGAGAGGGAGACATTCGTGATGGCACTGCCCTCAGAGGAACTCGACCAGTTGTACGACGCCGTCGTGCACGACCAGGGCGGGGACCGGATCGGTACGGTGGGCCAGATCTATCTGGACGACGCCACCGAGGAGCCGACCTTCATCACCGTCCGTACCGGACTGTTCGGGACCAAGGAGAGCTTCGTCCCGGTCTGTCACGCCGAGTACACCGACGACGGTGAGGTCCAGGTCCCGTACGACAAGGTCACCATCAAGGAGTGCCCGCTGGTCGATCCGGAAGGACATCTGGACGCCGACGAGCAGGCAACCCTGTACACCCACTACGGCGTCGACGACGCCCCGAGTGACACTGCACCCACCGACCCAGCACCGACCGACCCAGCACCCGCCGACACACCGTCGTGATCCGCGTGCGCGCCTGACGCAGCAGACAACGCAACAGGCCGGGGCAGGTCCTCAATGAGGACACCGCCCCGGCCTGTTGCCGTACTGCTCTGTTGCCGTACTGGGGTGGACCGGGTCGCCGGATCGGCGACCCGGACCGATCAGCCGTTCAGCGAGGTACCGGTGCTGCGCAGGCTCTCACAGGCCTGCACGATGCGGGTCGCCATGCCGGCCTCGGCCGCCTTGCCCCAGGCACGCGGGTCGTAGGCCTTCTTGTTGCCGACATCGCCGTCCACCTTGAGCACACCGTCGTAGTTGCGGAAGATGTGGTCGGCCGCCGGACGGGTGAAGGCGTACTGGGTGTCGGTGTCGATGTTCATCTTGATGACACCGTGGTCGACCGCAGCCTGGATCTCCTCCAGGGTCGAGCCGGAGCCACCGTGGAAGACCAGGTCGAACGGGCGGTCCTTGCCGATCTTGGCGCCGACGGCGTCCTGGATCTCCTTGAGCACCTCGGGACGCAGCTTGACCGCGCCCGGCTTGTAGACACCGTGGACGTTGCCGAAGGTCAGCGCGGTGATGTAGCGCCCCTTCTCACCGGAGCCGAGCACCTCGACGGTCCGCAGGCCGTCCTCGACGGTGGTGTAGAGCTTGTCGTTGATCTCGTGGGAGACCCCGTCCTCCTCACCACCGACGACACCGACCTCGATCTCGAGGATGATCTTGGCGGCAGCGGTCTGGGCGAGCAGCTCGTCGGCGATCTGGAGGTTCTCCTCCACCGGCACGGCCGAGCCGTCCCACATGTGCGACTGGAACAGCGGGTTCTTGCCCTGCTTGACGCGCTCGGCGGAGATCGCCAGCAGCGGCCGGACGAACGGGTCCAGCTTCTCCTTGGGGCAGTGGTCGGTGTGCAGCGCGATGTTCACCGGGTACTTCTCGGCGACCACGTGGGCGTACTCGGCCAACGCGACCGATCCGGAGATCATGTCCTTGACGGTCGGGCCCGACAGGTACTCGGCGCCACCGGTGGAGACCTGGACGATGCCGTCCGACCCGGCCTCGGCGAAGCCGGCCAGGGCAGCGTTGAGGGTCTGCGACGAACTGACGTTGATGGCGGGGTAGGCGAAGCGATTCTGCTTGGCCCGGTCCAGCATCTCGGCATACACCTCAGGGGTGGCAATGGGCATCGGATGCCCCCTTTCTCTGGCGGCGAACTCGTGGGTCGAGCGGTCCTGACCCCTTCATCCTCGCACTCGATCGGCGACGGTGCGAGTACGGGGCCCACGGGAGCAGGACCACCCCAACCGGTGGTCTGGAGCCGTCACCCGGCCTCAAGGATCGGGCCTCAGCGATCGGGCCTCAGCGATCGAGCTGGCGGGTGTCGACCCGGACCTGACCGCCGGACAGCGTCCGTACGGCCTGGTCGATCGTCGACGCGACGGCCGGCACCTGGTCCAGGCGCAGCTTCGCCCGCTGGTCGCCATGACTCAGCTCGAGCCAGGACTCCTTGCGCCACCACGGCGTACGGGCGCGCAGCAGGGTGACCTCGGCCCACGGCACGAACTGCTGCCCGAGGCCGACACCGTCGCGGTCGACCTGGACCGCCGTGGTCCCCCACGGGGTGCGCTTCAGGGTGCGCGAGGCCAGCCCCCACCGCAGCGCAGAGTTGACGATCCGATACAGGTTGAGCACGCCGAACAGCCCGTAGAAGGCGAGGATCAGCGGGTCGTTCCAGCGAAAGACCAGATACATCACGCCGGCGATCACCGCGCTGATCGCGAGCCCGACCAGGGCCCAGACGAAGGCCTTGCGCCAGCCGTTGCGACGGGCCTCGGTGACCGTCGAGTCGTAGGGCAGCACGAGCTCGTTCGCCACCAACGCCTCAGGACCCAGCACCGTCATGGCATCGATTGTGTCAGATGGTGGCGCATCGGCCGGCCGGCGGCCGGATCACCGGGTGGACCTCAGCGCGCACCGCGCGGGGTGATCGCCATGTGGATGCGGTAACGATCGGCGCGATAACTGGAGATCGAGAACTCGATGATCCGCTCACTGGACCAGGTCACCCGCTCGGTCACCAGCAACGGCGCCCGCTTGGTGAGCCCGAGGATCTGGGCCCGCTGCCGGTCGGCCGCCTCGGCCCGTACGGTCTGTTCGCCGTTGGTCACCACGACGCCGTACTCGCTGGCGAAGACGTCGTAGAGCGAGCCGAGCTCACGGTCCAGCAGGCCGGGGAACAGCGCCGACGGGTAGTAGCCGACCTCGTAGGCCATCGGTGAGCTGTCGGCGGTGCGCAGCCGCTCGACCCGGACCACCTTGTCCATCGGACGGATCCGCAGCGCGAAGGCGATCTCGTCGTCGGCCTCGATCTCGGAGGCCGCCAGCACCACGGTCGCCGGCTCGAGGCCGCGGGCCCGCATCTCGCGGGAGAACGAGGTCAGATGCAGCCGGGAGTCGACCTGGGGACCGGTGACGTAGGTCCCCTTGCCGTGGACCCGCTCCAGGGCGCCGGCCTCGACCAGGTCGGCGATCGCCTGGCGCACGGTCACCCGGCTCACCCCGAGCCGGACCACCAAGGCACGCTCGGACGGGATCGCGTCACCGGGATGGAGCTCGGCGTCGATCAGGTCGGAGAGGATGTCGCGGACCTGGGCCCGCTTGGTGGTGGCGTGACCGAGGTTCTGCGCCAAGAGTTCCAGCCGACCACCAGAGGTACCGTCGACGTCGGGCACCACAGCTCCCTTCAGAGCCACGTGGGCTCGCTAGCATCGCCTTCACCGTATCGCCATCGTGGCGATAGGACCACGCCATACCAGTATGACGGAGCGCCTGTGGAGCCCACAAGACCGGACGACGGTGAACTGATCGTCGCAGCGGGGAGTACGGGACGTGACGGCTCCGTACGCACCAGCACCACCACGCTCGCCCTGCCGCCGGGCAGCCGCCTCGGGGTCCGGGTCGATCCACGACGCTGGTGCCTGGGTCATCCTGATGCCGACGGCGTACGGCACCCGTGCCCCGACGACGCCGAGATCCGCCACGGACGGGCCTGCACGCGATGCCAGGAGCTCGACCCGTACCGCTGGATGCACATCGCCCACCGCAGCCAGTGGCCACCCGACCAGGCCCTGCGCGAGCACCTGATGCGGCCGCACTGGCTGTACGTGGCGACCTTCCCCGGCGGTCAGACCAAGGTCGGGACGGCCGTGGACGAGCGCAAACGGGCGCGACTCGACGAGCAGGGCGCGCTCCACGCCCACTGGATCGCACTGGCCGCCGACGGTGTCGAGGTCCGCCTCTGGGAGGACCGGGTGAGTCAGCAGGCCGGGATCGGCCAGGTCGTCCGACCGGCGGCCAAGGCGGCCGGACTCACTGCACCGATCGACCTGGCGCAGTTGGCCGCCACCCACCAGCGCGCCGTGGAGCGGGCGACCGAGGCCCTGACCGGGTTCGGCGAGGCTGCCCCGTTCGCCGAACCCTGGCCCAACCCGCGGGATCCGGCTGAGCTGACCACCGGTGACATCCACCCCTACCCCGATCCACTGAGCGAGGGGTGCCACGGCTTCAGCCTGGCCTCCTGGTGGGGACCGGCCGCCCTGGTCGTCCTCGACGACGCCCCCGAACTGCGGTGGGCGGTCGACCTGTCCGCCCTCCTCGGCCACCGCGTGGAGTTCGGCGACTGGGCCACCGCCTCCCCCGCCGTCCAGGACGCCCTCTTCTGACACGTACGACCCCCGGGCCCGTCGAGGGGCACGGAGTGAGGACCGTCACGCACCCCGCACGGAACATCCGGGCCCCCAAGAGTGTTGCTCCCTCATGTGACTGATGTGCTTGCCCCGATTGACCTGCATCCGCTGCTGGGGACCCGTCGCAGCTCGCGACTGTTCGACCCCGCCCACACTGTGTCCGATGCCGAGCTGACCGCGCTGCTCGAAGCAGCCCGCTGGTCACCCTCGGCCGGCAACTCCCAGCCCTGGTCCTTCGTCGTCACCCGTCGCGGTGACCTCGGCCATGACGCCTTCGTCCAACGCCTGGCGCCGGGCAATGCCTTGTGGGCTCCCTCGGCCAGCGCCCTGATCGTGGCCCTGTGCCGGGTCGGCGACGACGAGAACCGCAACACCTACGCTGCCTACGACCTCGGCCAGTCCGTGGCCCACCTGACGGTCCAGGCGCAGGCGCTCGGGCTCAACGTCCGCCAGTTCGCCGGCTTCGACAAGGACGGCCTGGCCGCCGACCTCGAGGTGCCCGCCGAGTGGAAGGTCACCACCGGTGTGGCCGTCGGACGGATCCACCAGTCCGTCCCGGTCGACCTGGACCCTGCCCTGCAGGAGCGCGATGCCGCCCCGCGCGAGCGTCGTCGGTTGGACGAGTTCGTCTTCGCCGGACGGTTCGGTCAGCCGCACGCCTGAGCGGGTCCACCTGAGCTCGTACGGAGTCAGGGCTGGGCCCAGTCGCGGGCCCAGTGGTACATCGCGATCGCGGCGGCCGCGCCGGCATTGATGGAGCGCGTCGAGCCGTACTGGGTGATCGCGACCAGCTGGGAGCAGATCCCGACCACCTCCGGGGTCAGCCCAGCGCCTTCCGAGCCGAAGACCAGGCAGACCTGCCGCGGCAGCCGTACGGCTTCGAGCGCGACCGAGCCCTCGACATTGTCGACCCCGACCGGGGTGATGCCCCGCCCGGCCAGCCAGGCCGCCAGCTCGGCGGCACCCTCGTGGTGGTGGACGCTCAGGTAGCGGTCGGTCACCATCGCGCCGCGACGGTTCCACCGGCGGCGTCCGAGGATGTGCACCCCGGCGACGTTGAACGCATTCGCGGTGCGTACGACCGATCCGATGTTGAAGTCGTGCTGCCAGTTCTGGATCGCGATGTGCAGCGGGTGCCGGGTCCGGTCGAGGTCGGCGACGATCTCCTCGAGACGCCAGTAGCGGTAGCGATCCACCACATTGCGACGGTCACCGTGGGCCAGCAGATCCGGGTCCAACCGAGGATCCTCGGGCCACGGCTCGGGGTGTGGTCCGACACCGACCGACGCCTCGGCGCCGTCGCTGATCGGGTCCGTCATGTCGGACACAGTAATCTGGCGGTCGTGCCTCATGCCGATCACCCCGTGACCGACCCCGCCCCGGACACCAGCGAGCTCCCCAGCCGTCCGCCGTCGATGCTCGACGGCCTGCCCCGGTGGCTGGTGACGGTCATCAACCTGATCAGGGGCGGAGCGATCGGCGCCTCGGAGACCCTGCCGGGGATCAGTGGCGGCACCACGGCACTGATCATCGGGCTGTACGACGACCTGATCGCCGGTGCCGGCCACGTCATCCACGGCGCCAAGAACCTGGTGGTCGACCTGCCGCGACGGGCCGGGACGGCACGCGCACGGGCGGAGTGGCGCCAGGCGAAGTGGGGGATCATCGTCCCGGTTCTGATCGGGATGGGCATCGCGCTGATCCTGTCGGCCAAGCTGTTGGCCCCGTTGGTCGAGCGTCATCCGCAGTACGCCCTGGCGGTCTTCTTCGGGCTCGTGCTGGCCTCGTTGCCGATCCCGTACAGCCACTCCGGTCAGCCGTGGAAGCTGCGGCACTACCTGATCGCCCTGGTGGCGGCGGTCGCCTCGTTCCTGTTCACCGGGCTGCCGCAGGCGAACCTGCCGCAGCACCCGGTGGTGATCTTCCTGGCCGCCGCCGTCGCGGTCTGTGCCCTGGTGCTGCCCGGACTGTCCGGCTCGTTCATCCTGCTGATGGTGGGGTTGTACGAGCCGACCCTGCGCGCCGTCGCCGACGCCAATCTGGGCTACCTGGGGATCTTCGCGCTCGGCATGGTGGTCGGGATGGCCTCGGTCGTCCAACTGATGCAGTTCCTGCTCAAGCACCACCACCACCTGACCACGGTCGTGCTCACCGGGCTGATGGCCGGTTCGTTGCGGGCGCTGTGGCCGTGGCAGGACGAGGCCCGTGGGTTCGTCGCACCGACCGACATCGGACTCACCGTGGTCTGCGCGGTGATCGGGTTCGTCGTCGTGAGCGGCTTCATCCTGCTGGGACGTCGCGCCGCCGCTCGCTCTGGGACCCGCGCCGGGGCGCCCTCCGGGGCCTGACCCGGCCGCCACCATGGGGACCAACCGGCGATGGTGATCGGCGGGCCGACGGCCATGCTCGTCCTGGTGGCCCTCAGCGGGGTCGCCACCGGATTGGTTGCCCTGGCGGTGGCGCAGCGGATGGGGTGGCGCCGCACCGTGCCGATGTGGCTGCTGGTGTGGTCACTGGCCTGTCTGGTCGTGATCACCCTCGTCCCGTCCAGCACGGCGACCCCGGTGGTGGTGCACACCGAGGTCTGCTCGTTCGACTACGACGGCCCGGCCCCCGACGGGTTCTGGATCATCCCGGGAGGCCAGCGGCTGCTCAACACCCTGGTCTTCATCCCCTCCGGGGCACTGCTGGTGTGGACCCTCGGCCAGTTCCGTCGCGGCCTGCGGTGGGTGCTGCCCGGACTGCTGGCCCTGGCCGGCTGCTCGGTGGCGATCGAGCTGGCCCAGCAGAAGGTGTCGCGGTTGGGTCGGGCCTGCGATGTCACCGACATGGTCGACAACACCCTCGGCGCGATCATCGGCGTGGTGCTGGGGCTGATGGCGGTCGGGGTGGCGCGGTTGGTCAAGCCCCGGCGGTGATGCTCAGGCGGTGAGCTCGCCGATCGTCTCGAGCTCCTCGTCGGTGGGGACCCAGACCCCGGCCTCGGCGTTGCCGGTGATCTGCTCGACGCGGGTGGCCCCGGCGATCACCGATCCGACGGCAGGCATGGCGGCCAGGCCACCGATCGCGACCTGCAGCAGGCTGAGGTCCCGCTCGTCGGCGAAGGACTGCAGCGCCTCCACCTTGTCGAAGTCGACCCGGGCGAGACGGTCGGGCTGCTTCGCCATCCGTGACCCCTCCGGAGCCGACTCGCCGCGTCGGTACTTGCCGGTCAATGCTCCGTTGGCGAGCGGGAAGAACGGCAGCAGCGACTGCCCGGTGTGGAGCAGGGCGGGGACCAGCTCGGCCTCCGGCGCCCGGTGCAGCCAGGAGTAGTGGTTCTGGGCCGAGATGAACGGTTCGAGTCCGGCGGTCCGGGCGGTCCAGTCGGCGTCGATCACTTGCCAGCCGGCGAAGTTGGACGATCCGATGTAGCGGATCTTGCCCTCGCGGACCAGGTCGGCGAGCACGTCGAGGGTCTCCTCGATCGGGGT
>DVLP01000450.1 GCA_018715445.1 Candidatus Avipropionibacterium avicola
GGTCGACCCCGAGGTCGGTGAAGCCCATCCCGGCGACCTCGTCGGGGGCCACCGTACGGGCCTCCAGTCGCTCATGGATCTCCGGCTCGTGACGGTACGGCTTGGTCTCCGCCCGGCCGTCACGGTCGTGGGAGCGGCGGTCGTCGCGGCCGAAGGAACGCTGCGGACGGTCGCTGCGATCGTACGAACGCAAGCGGTCGTCCCGGTCGTACGACGGCTTGCGGTCATCCCGGTTGAACGAGCGATCGTCGGGGTCATTGCGGTCGTAGGAGCGGGGGCCACGGTCGGCGCGGTCCTGGCGGTCGAAGCGGTCCCGGCCGCCACGGTCGTCCCTGTTGAAGGAACGGCGGTTGTCGCGATCGTCCCTGTTGAACGAGCGACGGTCGTTGCGATCGTCCCGGCTGAAGGAACGACGGTCGTCACGATCGAACGTACGACGGTCGTCGCGACCGTACGAGCGGGAGCGGTCGTCGCGGTTGAAGGAGCGACCACGGTCGTTGGAGCGTCCACGGTCATTGCGTCCGACGCGGTCGTCGCGACCCCAGGCACGGGGGCGATCACCGCGGGAGTCGGACCGGGAGTCCGAGCGCGAGTCCCAGGAGCGGGACCGGTCGCTGCGTCGGTAGCCGTTGTCGCGGTTGCGGTCCGAGGAGTCGGAACGCGAGTCCCGGCCGTACGGACGGTTCGAATCGTTGGGGCGGTTCGAGTCGTTGGGGCGCTTCGAGTCGGGGCGCTTCGAGTCGAAGGAGCGCTTCCCGTTGCGGGAATTGGCGTTGCGCCGGTCGCGGGCATCGCGCTGGGCCTGGGACCAGCGGGCCTTCTTCTGACCGGGTCCGGTCTTCTTGGGGCCTTTCGACCCAGTGCTGCGGCGCGCCGATGAGGCGGGAGGGCGTGACATCTGTACTTCCTGGTCTGTGCCCATGCCGCATACAAGTGACTATTGGGGAGCGGTTGGCACGTGGTTGCCCCACCGGCGAATCCCCGTACGCACGTACGAGCCGGAGCCGGTCAGGGGTGGGATTGCACGGAATGCCGTGCAGGAAGTCACACTACCGCATCACCCGGGCGATCTCCGAATCGACGGTTCGGCGAAGGCGCTGATTTTCTGACACGACCGGAGCCGATCAGGCCCCGGCAACCGATCCCCGGCCGCGGTCGGGTCACGAATCCAGCGCCCAGCACCCGAATCACGGAACCCTGACCACGAAGGGCCGCGGAGGGGCAGGATGGACCCCGCAGACCACCTCGTGACCTCGGGAGCACCAGTGACCACATCGACGCCGTCCACCGCCAACGCCGACCGATCGGGCTCAGGTGACTTCGCGGGCCTGACCGCCATCGTCACCGGCGGCGCATCCGGGATCGGACTGGCGATCGCCGACGAGCTCGCCGACCAAGGAGCCCGCGTCGCTGCCCTCGACCTCGCACCGCAGGACGGCGGCCGTCACCTCCAGATCCAATGTGATGTCGCCGACAGCGCCTCGGTCGACGCCGCCGTGGCGCAGGCGGCCGAGCAGCTCGGTGGGATCGACATCGTCATCAACAACGCCGGCATCGGCGCCGCCGGGACCGTGGAGGACAATGCCGACGAGGAATGGCTCAAGGTCTTCCAGATCAACGTCTTCGGCATGGTGCGCGTGACACGGGCGGCCCTGCCCCACCTGCGCAGGTCCTCGGCCGCAGCGATCGTCAACACCTCCTCGATCGCGGCCACCACCGGCCTGCCGCAGCGGGCGGCCTACTCCTCCTCCAAGGGTGCGGTCGCCTCCCTCACCCAGGCGATGGCGATGGACCACCTGGCCGAGGGCATCCGTGTGAACTGTGTCGCACCCGGCACCGCAGACACCCCTTGGGTCGGTCGGTTGCTGGCCGCCGCCCCCGACCCGGCCGCCGAGCGGGCCGCCCTCGAGGCACGTCAACCCCACGGGCGACTGGTGAGTGCGGCCGAGGTCGCCGCTGCGGTGGCCTATCTGGCGTCCCCGCGCGCCGGTTCGACCACCGGGGTCTCGCTGGCCGTGGACGGAGGCATGAACAAGCTGCGTCCCCGGATCGGCTGAATCGGCCCCTCGACGGGCTCGGGGGTCGGAGTCGACGGGCTCGGGGGCCGGAGTCGACGGGCTCGGGGGCCGGGGCCCAAAGGTGACGCGCGGGGAAACGGCCCATGGCCAGTTGGCCTACCGCTGGTAGCATCGATCGACGTCATGGCGAGGAATCAGCAGCGTACGGTCAAGCACACCGCCGGGCGGGCTCTGCTCGCCCGTGGACTGGTGTGGCTCGCGCTGGTCTCAGTGGCCATTGCCGGCTGGATCCGTTACCGCTTCGGCAACGTCAGCTTCGACGCGATCATCACCAACATCCCGGGTGTCGGCGGCAAGGGTGCGGGCAATGCGGACCTGGTCCCCGAAGCCGTCCTGCTGTGTCTGGTGATCCCGTTCCTGCTGGTGGCTGTCGGCTCGCTCGTGCTGCACCTGGTCCGCCGCAACCGCCCGTCCCATCAGATCCGTCGGCCGCGGATGATCGTCCCGGTCGGGGCGTTCGTCGCGGCGCTGGTCGTACTGCTGGCTGTCGCCGGGGTGCCGCAGCAGGCGACAGCGCTGCTGAGCCGCGAGTCGTTCGCGCAGTACTACTCCGAGCCGACGGTCGTCTCCACGCCGAAGAAGCCCCTCAACCTGGTCACGATCTATCTCGAGTCGATGGAGAACTCGTTCTCCGACGAGGACGTCTTCGGGGAGAACCTGCTCGCCGACCTCGACGAGGCCACCGAGGACTTCGCCCGCTACGACGGGCTGCACGAGTACCCCGAGGGCGGCTGGACCATGGCCGGACTGGTCTCGACCCAGTGCGGGATCCCGCTGAAGAGTTCGCTGATGGGGCTCGGCGCCGACCCGAACAATGTGGGCGAGTCCGCCTCGCAGTACCTGCCGGGAGCGGTCTGCCTGGGTGATGTGCTCAGTGAGCAGGGCTACAGCAACACCTGGATGGGTGGCGCCGACACCGAGTTCGCCGGCAAGGACACCTACCTGCGCGACCACGGCTACTCCGAGATCCAGGGCCTGAAGAAGTGGACCGAGGAAGGCCTCGACCCCGACAACACCAGCCCCTGGGGTCTGTCGGACCATGCCCTGTACGAGAACGCCCGCGACACCGTCGACGAGCTCGCCGCCAAGGACGAGCCGTTCCACCTGTCGATGATCACCCTCGACACCCACGAGCCGGCCGGACTGTTCCCCGGCTGTGCCCCCGGCGATCCGATCGCGATGTCCTCGGCCATCAAGTGCTCGATGAAGGACACCAAGGACTTCGTGGAGTACCTGCTCGACAAGCACGGCGACGACACCGTGATCGTGATCATGGGTGATCACCTCAAGGGCACCAGCGGCGCCAGCGACTTCAAGTCCGAGATGGAGCAGTTCGACGAGCGGACCATCGTGTTGCGGGTCTGGCACCCGGACGGCACCGCCGAGTTCAACCGCGAGGACTCCGACCAGTTCAGCATGGCCGCCACCAGCCTCGAGCTGTTGGGCTTCGGGCTCGAGGGTGGCCGCGCCGGCCTCGGCGTCTCCCTGGTCGGCGAGCACGATCTGACCGGTACGGCCCCCGGCCTGCCGGCCGACGAGTACGAACCGGTCGTCACCGCACGCTCGGCCGATCTCTACCGCTACCTCTGGCGCGGCTCCCACGAGTGAGGCCCGCCCCGGGGCGATGCCAGGACGTACGGCGTCAGCTCACTGCTGGGCGCCCAACCGGCACCGCAGCACGGGCACCCCGGCAAAGGTGACCGCGACCCGCTGACCGACCCGGGCCCGGTGCACCCCGGTGACTGCTCCGGTGGCGATCAGGGAACCGGCCGCGACCGTACGGCCCCGACGCCCGAGGATGGTGAGGGTCTGGGCGAGGCTGGTGTGGATGCCGCCCGGGATCGCGGCACCGGTGGCCTCGCCGACCACGGCACCGTCGATCTCGGTCCGCACCTGCACCCCGGCCAGATCATCGGCGCCCACCGGGATCGGGTCTCCGACGAGCAGGCCGTGGTTGTTGCCGAAGTCAGAAGCGGTGACCGCCGGGCCGAGGTCGTTGATGGCGACCAGTGGGCTGCTGGCGATCTCGATCCCGGCCAGCACGGTGTGCGGCAGTGCCGCGGCGTCATCGGCGTCCCACGTGCCCGGTACGACGTCGACCTCGAGTCGCACCACGAACTCGGCCTCGGCCGCGGCAAAGCCGTGCTCGTACACCGGCATCGTGGGCCCCTCGACGAGCTCGGGGGACGTTGAATCGCCGGACACGGATCGGACGGTGTCGGCCCAGATCGGCCCGACGAGACGTTCGTCGCCGCCGGGCACGCGCAGGTCCGGGGCGATCAGGCCGGCCTTCCAGCCGGCGATCCGACGCCCGGCATCCTCCGACAACCCGATGGCCGCTTCCTGGATCCGGTAGGCCTGGTCCAGATCGTTCGGCAGTGGGCCCGGGTAGTCGGTCAGAGCGGTGGCTTCCCGGCGTGCGGTGACGAAGGCACCGGCGATGTCGACGCTGTCCATGGCGGCACGGTACCCGGACGGTCAGGCCTCAGGCCTGGGCCCCGACGTGCTGGACACAGTCGGCAGCGGCCCGGGTGGCCACCTCCATCGCCGACTGCCGGTCGGCACCCTGGGCCAGCGCTGCGGCCAAGGCCCCGCAGAAGGCATCCCCGGCGCCGGTGGTGTCGACGACCTCGACGGTCCGGGCCGCGACGTGCACCTCTCCCCAGGTCGAGCCCTCCGTCCCCAGGGTGACCAACAGGCTCGGGCAGTCCAGCCCGGAGCGGCGCAGTTGGGCGTGCTCGTGCTCGTTGACCACGACCGGGTCGCACAGGACCAGCACCTCGGGCGGCAGGTCGGCGTACGGTGCGAGGTTGGCGACCACCCGGGCGCCACGCTCAGCGGCCCAGCGAATGGTCTCGACCACCACGTCGTGGTCGATCTCCAACTGCAGCAGGACGATGTCGCCGTCGGCCAGGTCGGCCAGGGCCGTCGTCACGTCCTCGGTCCGCAGCTGCAGGTTCGCCCCGGGCGAGACCATGATCATGTTGTCGCCAGCGGCGTCGACACAGATCACCGCCGTCCCGGTGGGACTGTCCTCGACCACCCGTACGGCATCGACCTCGACACCCCGGGCCTGCAGTCGGTCACGGTAGGCCGTACCGGCCTCGTCGTCTCCGACCGCACCCACCATGACGGTACGGGTGGGCTCGGCATGGGTGCCCGCCCCGGTCTGCCGGGCGGCGGCCACCGCCTGGTTGGCGCCCTTGCCGCCGAATCGTCGCACCAGGTCGGCAGTCAACACGGTCTCCCCGGTGCGGGGATGGCGCTCCATCTCCAGCTGCAGGTCCTGGTTGAGGGACCCGACGACCCAGACGGTCATCAGCTGACCGCCGGCTCGAGGATGACCTCGACCCCGGTCCGTCGGCAGTCCATCTCGAACTCCAGCTCGACGACCGGCGGCTGGCAGGCGAACCAGTCGATGTCGCGACCGGTGACGTCCTGGACCTCGACCGGCAGCAGCGAACCGACGTCGCGGGTGCAGTAGACCTGCGTACGGGTGACATCGGCCCAGGACGACTTGATCGCGTGGAGTCGACGCTTCATCTCCGCCACCACCCAACGGATCTTGCGGGTGAGGCCCTCCGGGCTGAGGTCACCGCGAGCGACGATGTGATCGGCGTACCGGTCGGTGTCCTCCGGGACCTCCCCGCTGCCGGAGACCACGAAGGTCCGTTCCAACCGGGCCAGCCCACCACCCTCGTACTCGACGACCGGCACGACGTGGCTGAAGGCGTGCACCGAGACATCGACCGGCGGATCGACGGTCGGGACGGCGTTGCTGCGGGCGATCGGGTTGGTGCGGTCGTCGACCTCGATGCCGAGCTGGGCCAGCGCGGAGCGGTAGCGACGATGGTGGTCGGCGAAGTCGGGGTCGCTGAACTGAGCGGGCGAGCGCAACTCGAGGGCACACAGGGCACCACCGGGCAGACCCAGGTCACGCAGGTGCTGGGCGATCAGCTCGAAGGCCAGTTCGTGGACCACCGGAGCGGCCAGTTCGACCCGCTGGATCTGGTGGCCCGGTCGGGCGAGCACGGCTGCGGCATGACGTCCACTGGCCGGCAGGAAGTCGTAGCCGTGTCCGGAGTCCCTCAGTCTCGCCATCTCCACCCTCCCTGCTCGTGGACCGCCCCTCGGCCCCAGGTCTGGACCGCCCCACGGGCGCGGTCCCCAACATAGTCGGTGAAAGTTCGCGGTTGGTCCTGCTGGCACAATCGCGGTGAGGACACCCGTCCAGCCTCAGGAGATCGACGACCCGATGACCAGTTCACCCGACAGCCCGCCCGAGCGCCCCGAGCGGTCCGAGCAGTACGTCAAGAACCCGTACGCCGTGAGCCCCCATGTCGGTGCACTGTCAGGTGAGGGCTCGGCTGCCGACCACATCGAGCTGCCCCACACCAGCCGCATGGCGATCGTGGCGATGACGCTGGCCTCGTGCAGTGTGTTCGGCTTGCTGTTCATCCCGCTGGGCCTGTTGGGCACGGTCGGCATGGTGCTCGGTTTCAAGGCACGGCGGCGCATCCATGAGTATCCGCAGCTGGTCGGCGACGGCCTGGCCCTGGCCGCAGTCATCACCGGTGGCGCGATGACGATCGTGGTGGGACTGTTCTACGTGCTCTACATCGGCTTCTACGGGATCCCCTTCCTCAGTTGAGATCCGCCCAGGTGATTGCGGAAGATGCATTGGCCCGCCAGGGGTGATGTGCTCCACTGGGTGCCATGATCCCCAGCGACTGGACCCCGTACCACCGGGTCGACGACGGTGAGCTGATCGGTTACCTGCGCCCGGAGCCGGGCACCGACGGCCTCGTCACCCCGGTGACCCTCTTCGGCCACCCCCTGGTCGACGAGTGCGGCGAGGACTTCTGGGCCGAGGACGTGTTGGAGGGCTACGGCCTGTCCTACCTCGCCGAGCGGTGGGACCTGGATCGTGGCGACGGCACCACCAGCCGCGTGGTGATCAGTGAGTGCAGCCCCGAACGGGTGGTCGTGGCGCTGGCCGAGTTCGCCCAGGTGGTCGCCCCCGACGGGACGAACCGGGCCGACGAGGACTGGGGCCGGGCCTGGGAGCTCCCCGTCCCGACCACTCGTCTGTCCCCTGCCTGAGTCCGATCCTGCTCGAGGCGGCTCTTGATCAGGCCACGTCCTCGATCGGTCCGAGCCACGGTTCGAAGCCGTCGCCGTGGGCCCTCGAGCGCAGCACACTCTCCTCGGGTCGCGACAGCGCGTGGGCGAAGGCATCGGCGATCTCGTCCGGCGCCGTC
>DVLP01000451.1 GCA_018715445.1 Candidatus Avipropionibacterium avicola
CGTCCCTGCCGGTCGTGATGGATGCCGACGCCTGGGACCGGGCACTCGAGTCGTACTACGACGAACACGACAGCGTCGGGATCGATGCCTCCGCCCGATCGCCGCAGATGTTGCAGATCGACGTCGAGGACCGACGGTGGTTGCTGCGCCAGACCTTGGCCGACCCCGAGGGCCACCACGACTGGCACCTCGAGGCCGAGGTCGACCTGATGGCCAGTGAGACTGCCGGGGCCGCCGTGGTCCGAGCGACGGCGCTGCGACGCATGGACCAGTAAGGACCACCGGACTGGCTCCGACGACCACTGCACCACTGGCCACGCGGCACCCTTGGCCACACTGCACGGTTGACCACACTGCACCATTGGCTGAACTGCACGGATGTGCGTATCTGCCGGGAGGTATTGCAGGCCCAGTCACAGGAGTCACAGACTGACGCCCATGAGTCAGGTCCTCACCGTCGACGGCGCCGTCTACCGACATCTCCATCGCTTCACCCGTGGCGTCATCGTCAGTCTGCTCTGGGCGGTCCTCGCGGCCACCGTGGTCCTCAGCGGCCCGGCCACTGCGGCCCTGTGCGCCGTGGCCCGGCGGTGGAACCGCGGTGATGACCCACCCGTGGTCGTCACCTTCCTGGCCGAGTTCCGAACCAACCTGAAGCAGGGCCTGCAGGTCCAGGTGCTGCTGCTGGTGAGCATCGTCCTCGTGGCAGGATCAGTCGTCCTGCTGCCGGCGGCCAGTCCCGGTGTCCAGGTGGCTCTGGTCTGCCTCATCACACCGCTGGCCGTCGCGGCCCTGATCGTGGCCACCTGGGCCTTCCCCCTGATGGTGAGCTACGAGGTGGGCACCCGACACCTGCTCCGGACCGCGCTCCTGCTCGGGCTGTCGCGACCACTGACCACGCTGGTGAACATCGGCACCGTTCTGGTGGCTGGTGTGCTCAGCATCGTGGCTCCGATCCTGCCGTTGATCGTGAGCGGTCTGGTGGCCAGCACCACCTCGCTACGGTGCCGAGGCGTCTTCGAGCAGGTGGACCGAGCCGCATGAGCGCACCCTCCGCGACCGAGTCGCGCCCCTCGGCCCAGCCGAGGACACGCACACGTGTGTCCCAACGGCTGTGGCGCTCCCGCACCTTGTACCTGATGCTGCTGGTGCCCGTGGTCTGGTTGGCGATCTACAAGTACGCACCCATGGGTGGGATCCTGCTGGCGTTCAAGGACTACCGGTTCAGTGACGGGATCCTGGCCAGTCCCTGGGCGGACCCGTGGTACCGCTACTTCGAGCAGTTCTTCACCTCGCACTACTTCGGGCAACTGCTCGGCAACACCCTGCTCATCTCGGCGTACAAGATCCTGTGGGGCACCGTGCCGTCGCTGGTGCTCGCCCTGTTGCTCAACGAGTGTCGTGTCCGCTGGCTCGTCCGCTGGACCCAGACCCTCAGCTACATGCCCCACTTCCTCTCGTGGGTCATCGTCTTCGGCATCACCCTGGCCTTCCTCTCCTACACCGGCGTGGTCAACACCGCGCTGCGGCAGTGGACGGGCGAATCCTTCAGCTTCCTCACCTCGACGAGCTGGTTCCGCAGCATCCTGGTCGGATCGTTCGCCTGGCAGGGACTCGGGTGGGGATCGATCATCTACCTGGCCGCCATGGCCGGGGTCGACCCACAACGGTACGAGGCGGCCAAGATCGACGGCGCCAACCGACTGCGCCAGATGTGGCACGTCACCCTGCCCTCGATCCGGCCGGTCATCATCCTGCTGCTGATCCTGAACCTCGGCAACATCATGGAAGCCGGCTTCGAGCAGGTCTACATCTTCTACAACCCGCAGGTCTATCCCGTGGCCGACATCATCGACACCTGGGTCTACCGCACCGGACTGGAGGACCTGAACTTCCCGCTGGCCTCGGCCGTCGGCCTGTTCAAGTCGGTGGTCGGCTTCATCCTGATCATCGTGGCCAACCAACTGGCCAAGCGCTGGGACGGAGCGATCTGGTGAAGATCCAGGAAAATCGGCTCAGCAACGGCTTGATCGTCGCCGCCCTCGTCCTCGTCTCGGTGGTCGCCATCGTCCCGCTGCTCGCCGTGGTCGCGATCTCGATCACCCCGTACGGGGAGGTGATCCGCAACGGCGGGTACGTCTTCCTCCCGCGCGAGGTCTCCTTCGACTCGTACTCGCAGATCCTGGGGCACCCCGCCATCCGCCAAGCCCTGGTCGTGACGACCTTCGTCACCGTCGTCGGCACGGTCGTCAACATGGTCCTCACCACCTTGGCGGCCTACCCACTCTGCCGACACCACGACCTGCCGGCCCGCCGTGGACTGACCCTGGCCTTCCTGTTCACGTTCGTGTTCAGTGCCGGCATCGTGCCCACCTTCCTGGTCGTCCAGGCCACCGGCCTGGTCGACACTGTGTGGGCCATGATCATCCCCAACGCGATCTCGGTGTTCAACGTGCTGATCATGAAGACCTTCTTCGACGGACTGCCCACCGAGATCATCGAGGCCGCACGGATCGACGGCGCCTCCGAAGGCCTCATCCTGCTGCGGATCATCCTGCCGCTGTCGATCCCGGTCATGTTGACGTTGGGGCTGTTCTACGCGGTCAGCCACTGGAA
>DVLP01000452.1 GCA_018715445.1 Candidatus Avipropionibacterium avicola
CCGGTGCATGTCGAGCATCCCCAGTGTCGTCGCGGTGTTGGATGCCGGTCGGGTCCGCACCGAGCAGATCCTGCTCGCACCGCCCGCCGATGACGAGATCGACGTCGAGGTCACCCTGGCCGCCCTGTGCGGATCGGACGTCCACACGATCAACGGTGATCGGCCCTGTGCCCCGCTCACCGCACTGGGCCACGAAGGTGTCGGACGGGTGCTGACGTCCGGGTCAGGGCGGACGGACCTGCATGGGGCACGGCTGGAGCCCGGTGACCGGGTCGCGCTGTCCATGCTCGCCAGCTGTGGTCACTGCGATCGATGCACCGGTGGCCTGACGATGAAGTGCCGCCACCTCGTGAAGTACGGACATCGCTCGGTCACCGAGGCCCCGTTCGCCTCCGGGATGATCGCCACCGTGGTACGGATGGTGCCCGGCGCACCGGTGGTGAAGCTGCCCGACACCCTCGACGATCGCAGCGTCGTCTCGGCCGGTTGCGCGGTGGCCACTGCTGCCGCGGCGATCCGGGTCGCAGGGATCGGTGTGGGAGCAGGGTTGGGCGCGGGAGATCGGGTGGGGGTGCTCGGCGCCGGTGCCGTGGGTTGGTACGTGGCCGCCATGGCACGGACCCGTGGCTGTCAGGTGACGGTCGTCGAGCCCAATCCCGACCGGCGTGAGCTGGTCGCTCGGTCCGGGGCGATGACGACGGCCGAGGCCACGGATCTGGCCGATGTCGAGCCGGTCGTCACCATTGAGGCCTCCGGTCACCCCCAGGCGGTCGCAGCCGCCGTGGAGACCGCACCGATCGGCGGTCGGGTGGTCTGCGTCGGGTCGGTCAGCCCGGGGTCGACCAGGATCACCATCGATCCCGCGATCGTGGTCACTCGGTGGCTGTCGGTGCTCGGGGTGCACAACTATGCGCCCGAGGACTTCGGGGCAGCGGTCGACTGGTTGGTCGACCACGCCGACCAGATCCCCGCCGAGCTGGTCTCCGATCCGTACCGGATGGACCAACTCGACGAGGCGGTCGAGCAGATGGTCTCGGGTCGCCACCCGCGGGTCGCGATCGACCCGCAGCTGTGATCAGCTGGCGGCAGGCACGACCGTCGCGCTGACCCGGACCTCGTCGGCACCGTCGGTCCAGGTGATGTCCCCGTCGATCCGGCCCACCGCGACCAGGTCGTCACCGACCTGACGCAGCCGTTCCAGGCTCGCGCTGGGAGCGCTGACCTGCACCGCGGTGATCGGGGTCTTCATCGAGACCTTGGCATTCGACTTCGCGCCGCGGATCCCGATCAGAGCGGCCGCCACGTCGGCGACCAGGGCGGGATCGCCTTGCACGGCGGCGATCTCGTCGATCGTCGGCCAGGCGGCGACGTGGATCGAGCTCGGGTGCGACCACGACCACACCTCCTCGGTGACGAACGGCAGGAACGGTGCCAACAGTCGCAGCAGCACGTCCAGGGTGACGCCGAGGGCTGCATGGGCCGACGCCGCGGCCTGGGGACCGCGGGCCCCGTACGCCCGCTCCTTGACCAACTCGACGTGGTCGTCGCAGAAGGACCAGAAGAACGCCTCGGTCACCTCCAGCGCACCGGTGTAGTCGAAGGCCTCGAAGCGTTGGGTGGCGGTCGTGATGACCTCGGTCAGGCTGGCGACCAGGGCGCGGTCGACCGGTTCGGTGATCCGCTCGAGCCCGGCCGCACCCACCGGGGCCGACGACCCGTCCTCGGTGACCATCGACAGCACGAACTTCGAGGCGTTGAGCACCTTCATCGCCAGCCGTCGCCCGACCTTCATCTGGGCCTCGTCGAAGGGGGAGTCCAGGCCGGGGCGGGCCATCGCGGCGCGCCACCGGACGGCGTCGGCGCCGAACTTGTGCAGGATCTCGTCGGGCACGGTCGCATTGCCCTTGGACTTCGACATCTTCTTGCGGTCCGGGTCGGTGACGAAGCCACTGATCGCAGCCCGCTGCCAGGGAAGGCAGTCGTGCTCGAGATGGGATCGCACCACCCGGGAGAACAGCCAGGTCCGGATGATGTCGTGGGCCTGCGGCGCGAAGTCCATCGGGAAGGTCAGCGCCCACCGCTGCGGGTCACGCTCCCACCCGCACACGATCTGCGGCGACAACGACGAGGTCGCCCAGGTGTCCATCACGTCCGGGTCGCCGATGAAGCCGCCCGGCACCCCGCGCTGGTCCTCGGTGTAGCCGGGAGGGCAGTCGCTGGCCGGGTCGACCGGCAGGCTCGCCTCGTCGGCCAGGATCGGATCTCCGGCATCGGGCTCACCGTCGGCATCCAGGCGGTACCACACCGGGAAGGGCACGCCGAAGAAGCGCTGACGTGAGATCAACCAGTCGCCGTTGAGGCCCTCGACCCAGTTGTCGTAGCGGTGCTTCATGAACTCCGGCACCCACTGCAGCTGTGCACCACGGGCCAGCAGCTGCGACTTCAGCTCGGCATCGCGGCCACCGTTGCGGATGTACCACTGACGGGTCGACACGACCTCCAGGGGCTTGTCGCCCTTCTCGAAGAAGTTGGCCATCCGCTGGGTCGGCTTCGGCTCGCCGATCAACTCACCCGACTCGCGCAGCGCCGCCACCGTCAGTTCCCGGGCGGTGTGGACGGTCTTGCCGGCCAGCTCGGTGTAGGTCGCGGCCCCGTCACCGGTGATCCACTCCGGGACCTCGCGCAGGATCCGTCCGTCGCGCCCGATCACGGTCCGGTTGGGCAGTTGGAGCTCGCGCCACCACACCACGTCGGTCAGGTCACCGAAGGTGCAGCACATCGCGATGCCGGCGCCCTTGTCCATCTCGGCGCCCGGGTGGGCCACCACCGGCACCTCGACCCCGTACAGGGGGGTCCGCACGGTGGTGCCGAACAGGGCCTGGTAGCGCTCGTCGTCGGGGTGGGCGATCAACGCGACACAGGCCGGCAGCAACTCCGGACGGGTGGTCTCGATCTCGACATCGCCGTCCGGGCCGTGGAAGGCGAGCCGGTGCATCGCGCCGGGATACTCCCGGGCCTCCAGCTCGGCCTGGGCGACCGCGGTCTGGAAGGTCACGTCCCACAGCGTCGGGGCCTCGGAGAGGTACGCCTCGCCGCGGTCCGCGTTGCGCAGGAACGCCTTCTGGGCGACCAGCTGGGCGTCGTCGGAGATCGTGGTGTAGAGCGTGTCCCAGTCCACCGACAGCCCGACATGGCGCCACAGGTCCTCGAAGGCCTTCTCGTCGACGGCGGTCAGCTCATGGCACAGCGCCACGAAGTTGCGTCGGCTGATCGGCAGCGGCCGCTTGGGGTTCGGCTTCTCCGGCGGAGTGAAGTCCGGGTCGTACGGCACCGACGGGTCGCACCGCACGCCGTAGAAGTTCTGCACCCGGCGCTCGGTCGGCAAGCCGTTGTCGTCCCACCCGATCGGATAGAACACCGACTTGCCCTGCATCCGCTGGTACCGCGCCACCAGGTCGGTGTGGGTGTAGGAGAAGATGTGGCCCACGTGCAGCGACCCGGAGACCGTCGGGGGAGGGGTGTCGATCGAGAACACCTCGTCGCGCGAGGTGGCGCCGTCGAAGCTGTAGGTGCGATCGGCCAGCCAACGCTGCGACCACTTCTGCTCCAGACCTTCCAGCGCCGGCCGGTCCGGTACGACCACGTCGACCGGCCGGGTGGGCGGAGTCGTCGTGGGCGTGGGCTGGGCGTCCTGATCAGTCATGGCACCGAATCCTACGCATGCCGCGACGGTGGTTCACCTTCAGCCGATCTCGACACCGAACCGTGCCAACACCTCGGTCAGCAGACCACCCCGGGCCAGCGCGTCCCGGGCGACGAGGAAGCCCACGATCCCGACGATCCACGAGGTGGCCCCCGCCGCGTGACGGACGAACCAGTCGTTGATCCGTCCGAGCAGAGGTTCGACCCTGGCCCGGGCGAGAACCCTGGCCACCAACAGGACGAGTGCCGGCGCAATCATGACCACGCAGTATCCGAGCAGTGCCGCAACCACGCCCAGCCCGGGCAGCGGCGAGCTCGCCAGCAGACCGATCGCTCCGAGGTACGGCAACATCGATGCAGCCTCCACCGCGACCGCACCCAGCGCCAGGCCCATCAGGGGCAGCAGCGAGCCGGAGCCGTCCACGCCGCCGGTGGCCCGCTCCCGCCAGCGGGCGATGCGCTCGTCGGTCCGTTGCCTGGCCCGTACGGTGTCGATCCGGAAGCTGATCACCACCAACGCGACCCCGACGACCAGCTGGGCCCAGACCAGCAGCGGGGAGTCCAGCAGTGCGGTGAGTTGTCCTCCGAGGGCCCGGCCACCCGACACCAGGGCGAGCCCCAGACCGAAGTAGCAGGTGGTCACCGTGGCCAGGTAGGCGAGGATCCGGCCCACCCGGACCGGGCCCGGGATCATCAACAAGATGATCGGGACCAGCAGGGTGCCGAAACTGGTGGAGTCGATGAGGGCCAACAGGGCGAGGGAACCAGCGGTGATCAGATCCATGGTTCCAGCGTCGTCCGAGGTCGACCGTCACACATCAGGCGAAGGATGGCACTTGTCGGTCACGGCATACATCCTTCGACCGATGGTGGCGGTGACCGAGCCATGGTGGGATGGAGCGATGGAGTCGACGACCACCCGCCCCCACCGGCCGGCCCTGTGGACCGACCTGCTCTCGGCCGTGGTGATCTGGGCCATCGGCGTCGGGTTGATCGCTCTGGGCCTGAGCCCGTTCAGCGTTGACCTCGACCCGCTCGGTCTGGTGGAGGGCAGGCAGTGGTGGCATCTGGCCCTGCTCACCCCCGGTTGCCTCCTGGTCGTGGTGAAGCGACGCTGGCCGGCGACGTCCCTGGCGGCGGGGGCGGTGCTGCTGGTGCTGGACGGTCTGCTCGGCTTCACCCTCGGGATGGTGCTGGTCATCATCGACCTGCTCTTCGGTGTCGGCCTGTACGGCAGCCCACGGGCGCGGCGATGGGCGATGACCGGGGTGTTGATCGCCATCGTGGCCTCGGCCGTGGTGGTGTCGCTCCACCTGGGCCAGTTCCGGGCCGCGGTCGTGATGGGTCTCCAGGGCGTCGCCATCGGCGTGGTGCCGTTGTGGTGGGCCGGCAATGTCCGTCAGCAACGTGAACTGGCCGAGCTCGCCGTCGCCCGCGCCCGAGCTGAGGCCATCCACGCCGAACGGGCCGCCACCGCACGTGATCTCCACGATGTGGTCGCCGCCCGGCTGTCCGCGACAGCACTGCACTCCGGAGCAGCTCTGGCGCTGCCCCCGGATCACGACCGGGACCGGCAGGTGCTGCAGCAGATCCGGGATTCGACCGTGGCGGCGTTGGCGGAGATGAAGGACCTGATCACGGTGCTGCGCCGGGGCCATCACGGTGGTCCCGTCGCCACCGCCCGGCTCAGTGACCTCCCCGAACTGGTCGACCGGATCCGCGCCGACGGGGTCGAGGTCGTCGTCGAGCAGGACCTGCCGCCGGACCTGCCGCCGGTGGTGGAGCACAGTGCCCATCGGATCGTCCAGGAGGCCCTGACCAATGCCGTACGACACGGTCGTGGCCCGGCCCGGGTGCAGTTGGCCGAGGGCGATCGGGCGGTGGAGATCGTGGTCAGCAACCCGATGGGACGTCGCAGCACGAGTACCGACAGCAGTGGCGCCGTGGAGGGCGGCACCGGGATCTGGTCGATGACCGAGCGGGCCCGCGGCATCGGTGGCGACCTGGTGGCCGGCCCGCAGTCCGGGCAGTGGGTGGTGCGGGCTCGACTGCCCTTGACCGAGCATCCGGTCCCAGCAGGGGAGCCGTCATGATCCGCGTCCTCCTGGCCGATGACCACGGGGCGGTCCGCGCGGGGTTGAGGATGGTGCTCGCCGCCGATCCCGGCATCGAGGTCGTCGGAGAGGCCGCCGACGGCGCGGTCGCCGTACGGCAGGCTCGCGCGTTGCGACCCGATGTGGTGCTGATGGATGTGCAGATGCCGGGCACCGATGGGATCGAGGCCACCGCCCAGATCGTCGCCGAGGCCACGGCGGCGGTCCTGGTGCTCACCACCTTCGACATCGACGAGTACGTCTTCGGCGCACTGCGCGCCGGTGCGGCCGGGTTCCTGGTCAAGTCGGCCGAGCCGGGTGAGCTGGTCGAGGCCGTACGACGGGTCGGGGCCGGTGACGGGGTGTTGGCGCCCGAGGTGACTGCCCGGGTGCTGGCCACCTTCGTCGGATCGCCGACGCCCGGCCAGGACCGGGACCGGGACCCGAGGCTGGCCGAGCTGACCGAGCGGGAACGGCAGGTGCTGGCTGCGTTGGGCCGAGGCCACTCGAACGCCGACCTGGCTGCCGAACTGGTGATCACGGAGGCGACCGCCAAGACCCACGTGTCACGGGTGCTCGCCAAACTGGGATGTCGCTCTCGGATGCAGGCCGCGATCATTGCTCGGGAGAACGACGGGGCGCACTACGATGGCCGGTGACATGACTGACAACGATCCCGAGATCCCCGAGCCCGAGATCTCTCCCGACGACCATGCCCGCCTGGTCGCTGAACTGACCGCGCGGTGGCCCGAGCACCGGATCGGCCCCGGTACGGCCCGGGTGCAGGCCCTCGCCGAGCTGCTGGGCGATCCCCACCGGGCTGCGCCGGTGATCCACATCGCCGGGACCAACGGCAAGGGATCGACCGCGGCGATGATCGATGCGCTGCTGCGGTCCCGTGGCCTGCGCACCGGCCGTTTCGCCTCGCCCCACGTCAGTGACGTCACCGAACGGATCTGCATCGACGGGCAGCCGATCTCGCCGGGGAGGTTCGCCCAGGTCTGGCAGGACGTACGGCCCTATGTCGAGATGGTTGACCGGATGGCGATCGACGGCATCGCGATGACCTTCTTCGAGGTGATCACCGGGATGGCCTTCGCCGCCTTCGCCGACGCCCCGGTCGACGTGATGATCCTCGAGGTGGGTCTGGGTGGTGCC
>DVLP01000453.1 GCA_018715445.1 Candidatus Avipropionibacterium avicola
GTGATGGGTCTGCGGCTGGGTCAGCGCGCCAACGGCGTCTCCCGCCTGCACGGTGAGGTCAGCCGCGAGATGTTCAGCGGACTGTGGCCCGGCTTCGACTCCGAGGAGATCCCGATCGGCTCGATCACCAACGGGGTCCACGCCCAGACCTGGCTGCACCCGGCGCTGCTGCAGATGCTGGAGACCGCGACCGGGGACGGGCTCGACTTCGACGCCGTCCGCTCCGTCGACGCCGGCGCCCTGTGGCAGTGCAAGCGCGAGCTGCGGGCCGACCTGGTGGCGATGGTGCGCTCCCGACTGCGGGCCTCGACCCAGCACCGCGGCCTGCCGACCGAGTGGGTCGACAAGGTGCTCGACCCGGACGTGCTCACCTTCGGCTTCGCCCGTCGGGTGCCGTCCTACAAGCGGTTGACGCTGATGTTGCGCGATCCGGCCCGGCTGAAGGCCCTGTTGACCGATCCGCAGCGCCCGATCCAGATCGTGATCGCCGGCAAGTCCCACCCGGCGGACGAGGGTGGCAAGCGGTTGATCCAGGAGATGGTGCGCTTCGCCGACGACGAAGAGGTACGCCATCGCATCGTCTTCCTGCCCGACTACGACATCGCCATGGCCCGGCCGCTGTATCCCGGATGTGATGTGTGGTTGAACAATCCGCTGCGTCCGTACGAGGCGTGTGGCACCTCGGGGATGAAGGCGGCGATGAACGGGGCGGCCAACCTGTCGATCCGTGACGGCTGGTGGGACGAGTGGTACGAGCCGGACTTCGGCTGGGCCATCCCCTCGGCCGAGGGCGTCGACGACCCGGACCGCCGCGACGACCTCGAAGCGGCTGCACTGTACGAGTTGATCGAGACCGAGATCGCGCCGCGGTTCTACGAGCGGGACTCCGACGGACTGCCGCTGCGCTGGATCGCCATGATGAAGGCGACGATCGCGGGCCTCGGCCCCCGGGTGATGGCGACCCGGATGGTGCGCGACTACGTGACGAGCCTGTACGGCCCGGCCTCGGCCTCCTCCCACGAGCTGAACGACGACCCGGCGCGCACCGCCGAGCACGTGGCGTGGAAGCAGCGGGTGCAGCAGCACTGGGACCGGGTCTCGGTCGGCGAGGTCGACTCGGACCTGACCGGTGCGGTGGCGGTTGGTGACGTGGTCACCGTCCATGCCACGGTGCACCTGGGGGAGCTGGCGCCCGACGATGTCACCGTGCAGCTGATCGCCGGACGGGTCAACGGTGACGACGAACTCCACGACGTGGTCGTCGAGGACGCCGGTGCTCCGGAGTCGTTGGGGGAGGGCCGCTACCGCTACGCCGGCCCGATCCGGGTCGCCCGTGCCGGTGCCCTGGGCTACACCGCGCGTGTCGTTCCCCGTGTCAGGGCAGGGATCTCGGTGGCCGACCTCGGGCTGGCGGTGCTCCCGGCCGAGGTGGAGCACCCCAGCGCCTGAGCGAGCTCAGACCCCCTGGAGCACCAGGACCGTCCGGCCGGGCAGGGTGAACGCGCTGCCCGGCTGGTGGGTCTCGGCGATCTCGTCGGACTCCCCGGTGTGGGCGACGACCTGCCACTGCTCGACCCCGTCCGCCTCGGGCAGGGTGAGCTCGATCGGCTCGCCACCACTGTGGAACCAGGTCAGGAAGGTCTGCTCGCCACGCAGCAGTCGACCCAGCAGGCGGCGGGCACCGTCGTCCCACTCGGCCTCGACCATGGGCTGACCGGTCTCGGCGTACCAGACGAACTCGCTGCGGTCGGTGCCGCGCAGCACCGGGTGCTCGGATCGCAGCCTGAGCAGGTCCTTGGTCAGGGCGGTGAGCGCCGACCAATCGTCGAGGGTGGTCCAGTGCACCCAGGAGATGGGGGAGTCCTGGCAGTAGGCGTTGTTGTTGCCCTGCTGGGTGCGACCGAACTCGTCGCCGGCGGTGATCATCGCGACCCCGTCGGCCAGCAGCAGCGTGGCCATCAGGTTGCGGGCCTGGCGTTGCCGCAGCGCACGCACGCCGGGGTCATCGGTCTCGCCCTCGACGCCACAGTTCCAGGAGCGGTTGTCGTCCGAGCCGTCGCGATTGTCCTCGCCGTTGGCCTCGTTGTGCTTGCCGTCGTAGCTGACCAGGTCGCGCAGGGTCATGCCGTCGTGGGCGGTGACGAAGTTCACCGAGGCGGACGCGCCACGCTCGCCGAAGGTCTGCGGTGAGCCGGCCAGGCTCTCGGCGAGGTCGCGGACGCCGTGGACGTGGCTGCGCCAGTAGTCACGCACCGTCCCGCGGAACTTGTCGTTCCACTCGCTCCACGGTGCGCCGAAGGCCCCGACCTGGTAGCCGTACGGCCCGACGTCCCACGGCTCGGCGATCAGCTTCACCCCGGCCAGCTCGGGCAGTTCGTTCAAGGCAGGCAGGAAACCCTGGTCGGTGCGTACGGCGTGCTCCCGGTCGCGCAGCAGGGTGGTGGCCAGGTCGAACCGGAAGCCGTCCACGCCCATCTCGGTGACCCAGTAGCGCAGCGAGTCGAGGATCAATTTCGCCACCCCCGGTTGGGAGCTGTCGACCGAGTTGCCGGTCCCGGTGACGTCGTAGTCGTTGCGCTGGTCCTCGGTGAGGCGGTAGTACCCGGCGTGGTCGATGCCACGGAACGACAGCGTCGGGCCCTCGTGGTTGCCCTCGCCGGTGTGGTTGTAGACCACGTCGAGCAGGACCTCGATCCCGGCCTCGTGGAAGGCGGTGACCATCTCCTTGAACTCGGTGACCTGGGAGCCGAGGGTGCCGACCGAGCAGTAGGCGGCATGCGGGGCGAAGAACCCCATCGTGTTGTAGCCCCAGTAGTTCGACAGCCCGCGACCGATGAGGAAGGGCTCGGAGACGAACTGGTGGATCGGCAGCAACTCGATCGCGGTCACGCCGAGCTCACGGAACCAGTCGATCACGGCCGGATAGGCCAAGCCGGCATAGGTTCCTCGCAGATGCTCCGGGACGGCAGGGTGTTGCTGGGTGAACCCCTTGACGTGCAGCTCGTAGATCACCGAGTCGGCCATCGGCGTGCGGCGTGCGATCGGGGTCGGTGGCGGTGTCGGTGCCACCACGACGCTGAGCGGGACCGCGGCCGAGGAGTCGCGCGGATCGGGTCGGAAGTCGTCGTCGGCCGGGTGGTCGCGGATCGGTCCGGCGTAGTCGACCCCGGCAGTGACCGCGCGGGCGTAGGGATCCATCAGGAGCTTGGCCGGGTTGAAGCGCATCCCGTGGTCGGGATCCCACTCGCCGTGCACCCGGAAGCCGTAGCGCTGCTCGGCCTCGACACCGGCGACGGTGGCCGACCAGACACCGTCCTGGCCGCGGGTCAGGTCGACATTGCGCTGGCTGTGGTCCTCGGCGACCAGGGAGACCTCGACCCGACTGGCCCGCGGAGCCCACAGCTCGAACCGGACCCCGCCGTCGACCAGGTGGGCGCCGAGGTGGTTGGGCTGCGCCGGCGCAGGCAGGTCGGGCCGGGACGCGGGTGGCGCATCGGACACAGCGGTTCTCCTCACGAAAGGACTTCGACTGGGCAACCTTAGGACATCGATCCATGCGCGGGCCTCAGTAGACTCCCGGACATGACGACCTCCCAGCAGCCGCCCGACGGGCCGGAGCCGATCCGCGCGGCGACCGCCGACCAGGTCGAGGCGGCCTGGCAGGACACCAAACTGGCCCAGGTGCTCTATCACGACTGGGAGTCGGGCACCTACGACGACAAGTGGTCGATCTCCTTCGACGACCGCTGCACCGACTACGCCCGGGAGCGCTTCACCGCCGTCACCGAGGCCGCTCCCGGCGGGCTCGGCACGACCGAGCCGAGGACCGGTCCGTACGGACGGAGCCTCGAGATCGGCGCCGGGACAGGGTTCTTCACCCTCAACCTGATGCGTGCCGGCCTGGTGCGCGAGGGCCACGTCAGCGACATCTCACCCGGCATGGTGGAGGTGGCTCGACGCAACGCGACCGGGCTCGGCTTCGAGGTGGAGGGCCGGGTCGCCGATGCCGAGACCCTGCCGTACGAGGACGACAGCTTCGACCTGGTGATCGGGCATGCGGTGATCCACCACATCCCCGACGTGGAAGGGACCTTCCGCGAGATCCGACGGGTGCTGCGTCCCGGTGGCCGGGTGGTGATCTGTGGGGAGCCGACCCGTTGGGGCCACCAGGTCGCACGACGACTGTCGAGCCTGACCTGGGCGCTGACCACCCGGATCACTCGACTCGGACCGCTGGCAGGCTGGCGCCGACCCCAGGAGGAGCTGGACGAGTCGTCCCGCGCTGCCGCCCTGGAGGCAGTCGTCGACCTGCACACCTTCGACCCCGACGAGCTGGAACGGACCGTGCGCCGCGCCGGTCTGGTGGGCGTCACCTCCGTGACCGACGAGCTCACCGCCGCCTGGGTCGGGTGGCCGATCCGGACCTTCGAGGCAGCGGTCCCGCCGGAGCGGCTGTCCTTCGGCTGGCACCTGTTCGCCTACCGGACCTGGATGCGGCTGAGTCGGTTGGACCAGCGACTGGCCCGGATCGGGGCACCGAAGGGCCTGCACTACAACGTCTCGGTGACCGCGGTGAAGCCCGTCCGGCCCGAGCGGGAGGAGGATCGCGATGTGTGAGTACTGCGGTTGCCGACAGAACCCGGCGATCGGGCAGCTGATGGACGAGCACGACCAACTGCTCACCCAGATCGACGCCGCGCAACGGGCCCTGGCCAACGGCGACGGCCCCGCTCTGGAGCGGTGCCTGGCCGAGTTCAGCGCACTGCTCACCCAGCACACCGGCCTGGAGGAGCGCGGCATCTTTGCGGCGATGGTGACCGCCGACGAGTTCACCGAGACGATCGAGCAGCTCACCGAGGAGCACCGCAGCCTGGACCGAGTGCTGGCGCGGCTCGACACCACCGCCGACGACCTGGCCGACCAGCTCGCCGAGATGGCCCGCGACCTCGCCGAGCACATCGACAAGGAGAACAACGGCATCTTCCCGGCCTCGGTGGTGTCACTGCACCCGCAGGAGTGGGCGATCGTCGAGCAGGCCCATGCCCAGCAGTCCTGAGTCGCCCAGCAATCCTGACGAGGTGCGTCGGTCACGGGATCGGGGCGGCCTCGGCTGGTGGTGGCGGCGCGGTCTGCTGCACCCGCGACAGCTGCCCGGACTCGGGCGGTACCTGTGGGCCCGGCTGCGTCACCCGGAGGTCAGGTTCGAGGGATTCGCCTTCCTGGGCAGGGGAGTGGAGCTTGAGGTCGACCGCTCCAGGGCCGAGCTGGTGATCGGACGGTGGGCACACATCGGTGACCGGACGGCGCTGCGCGCCCACGAGGGGACGCTGCGGATCGGCGACAAGTGCGTCATCGGGCGCGACGTGGTCGTGAACTGTCACCTGTCGCTGGAGATCGGCGCGAGCACGCTGGTCGCGGATCGGTGCTACCTGTGTGACTTCGACCATCGCACCGATGCCCTCGAGGTGGCGATCAAGGACCAGGGGATCGTGAAGTCCCCGGTCCGGATCGGGGCCGACTGCTGGATCGGGGCCCACGTGGTGGTGACCCGGGGCACCGACCTGGGCGACGGATCGGTGGCCGCGGCACTGTCGGTGCTGCGCGGGCCGTACCCGGCCGGCTCGATCGTGGCCGGCACCCCGGCCAAGGTGGTCGCCGACCGCCGGGAGCGCCATCGCGCGGCGGCCGACGTCCGGGCGTACGTCGACGGCCTGGGCCGCAACGCCGCCGAACGGGTCCGACGGGTGATCGCCGGCGAACCGGTCGATGACGAACGGGAATGATGACAGGCAGCACCGATCACAAGCAGCACCGATGACAAGCAGGGGTGAGTTTGCTCACCACACTGGCGCCACGAAGTTACTCGTGGGTAATATGAGGGCCAGTGCCGATGACGACCCGAGGGAGCTCAACAGATGAAGATCGTGGCCCTGGTCAAGTACGTCCCCGATGCCACCGGGGACCGGGAGTTCGCCGAGGACTTCACCGTGGATCGCGAGGGCAGCGACGGGCTGCTCTCCGAGCTCGACGAGTACGCCGTCGAGCAGAGTCTGCTGATCGCCGAGCAGGCCGATGACGCCGAGGTGGTCGCGCTGACCCTCGGACCCGACGACGCCTACGACGCGATCAAGCGAGCGCTGCAGATGGGTGCCGACTCCGGGGTGCATGTCAACGACGAGCAGGTGCACGGCTCCGATGTGCTCGCCACCACAGCGATCCTGGCTGCAGCCATCCGCCGGATCGAACCCGACCTGGTGGTCTGCGGGATGTCGTCGACCGACGGCTCCATGGGGGTCGTCCCGGCGATGCTGGCCGAACGGCTCGGCTGGGCCGGACTGACCCACGCCCACGAGCTGAGCGTCGACGGCTCCACCGTACGGATCAGCCGTGACGACGACACCGCCAGCCTGGCCGTCGAGTCCTCGCTGCCGGCCGTGGTCAGCGTCACCGACCAGTCCGGCGAGCCGCGCTATCCCTCGATGAAGGGCATCCTCGCGGCGAAGAAGAAGCCGGTCGAGGAGCTGACCCTGGACGACCTGGGCGTCGAGGCCGACTCGGTCGGTGCGGGTGCCGCGCGCTCGCGCGTGACCGCGGCCTCCGAACGCCCGGCCAAGCAGGCCGGCACCGTGGTCACCGACGAGGACGGCTCCGGAGCCCGCGCCGTCGTCGAGTTCCTGTCCGCCGGCTCGTACCTCTGATCGCCCGACCCGAAGGAGAACATCATGTCGAACGTCCTGGTCGTCCTCGACCATGCCGACGGTGCCCTCAGCAAGGCGAGCACCGAGGTCCTGACCGCCGCACGCACCTTCGGCGCACCCGTGGCGCTGCTGGTGGGTGCCGGCGCCGAGTCGGCCGCCGCTGCCGCTGGTGAGTTCGGTGCGGCCACCGTGCTCACCGTGACTGATGCCGAGCTGGACCAGTCACTGGTCGCCCCGCGGGTCGACGCCGTCGCCCAGATCGCCCAGCAGGTCGACGCCCAGTTGGTGCTGCTGCCCTCCGGGATCACCGCGGCCGAGGTCGCCGGTCGCCTGGCCGTGCGACTCGACGCCGGACTGGTGACCGACGCGGTCGCCGTCGGCGGCAGCCTCGGCGAGGTCACCACCAGCCAGTCCGTCTTCGCCGGCAACTGGACGACCGAGTCCGTGGTCACCGGGACCGCCGTGGTCACCCTCAAGGCCAACTCGGTCGCGCCCGAACCGGCCCCGGTCACCCCGCAGGTGGAGGCCGCCACCATCACCTACGGCGACGCGTCCGGACTGGCGCGGATCACCAACAGCGAGCCGAAGCGCTCGACCGGTCGCCCGGAGCTCACCGGTGCCCGGATCGTGGTCTCGGGTGGACGCGGCACCGATGGCAACTTCACCGAGGTGGAGGGACTGGCCGACGCCCTGGGCGCGGCCGTGGGCGCGTCCCGCGCGGCCGTCGACGCCGGGTGGTACCCGCACGCCTACCAGGTCGGTCAGACCGGCAGCACGGTCTCCCCGCAGCTCTATGTCGCTGCCGGGATCTCCGGGGCGATCCAGCACCGGGCCGGGATGCAGACCTCGAAGGCCGTCGTGGTGGTCAACACCGATCCGGAGGCCCCGATCTTTGCGCTGGCTGACCTCGGGATCGTCGGCGACCTGCACACCGTGCTGCCCGCCGTGACCGAGAAGGTGAACGAGCTGCGCGGATGAGGCTCGGGCTGATGAGGACCGTGCGGTGAGCCGGGACCGGCACTACCTCGACCACGCGGCGAGCTCCCCGCTGACCACGTCGGCGGCCGAGGCGATGGCCGAGTGGGTCGCGGTGGCGGGCAACCCCTCGTCCCTGCACACCAGCGGCCGCCGTGCCCGGGCCGGCGTCGAGCAGGCCCGGGAGTCCTTGGCCGCCGATCTCGGCTGCCATCCCAGCGAGATCGTGTTCACCTCCTCGGGCACCGAGGCCGACAACATCGCGGTGATCGGCAGTTGGCGGGCTCGTCGGGCCGACCGCAACCGCGTGCTCACCACCGCGGTGGAGCATCCGGCGGTCTTCGAAGCGGCCGGCTCACTGCGGGCCGAGGGAGCCGATGTCACCCTGCTCGGGGTCGACGCGCACGGCGTGGTCGATCCGGAGGCCGCCGCCGAGGCCCTGACCACCCCCACGGCGGTGGCGAGCCTGCAGTGGGTGAACAACGAGACCGGCGTGGTGCAGGACGTGGCGCGGTGGGCGCAGCTGTGCCGCACCCGGGGGGCGTGGTCGCACAGCGACGCCGTCCAGGCCTGTGGACACGTACCGCTGGACTTCGCCGCGAGCGGCCTGGACCTGATGTCGGTGTCGGCGCACAAGGTCGGCGGCCCGGTCGGGATCGGCGCCCTGGTGCTGCGTCGCGACGTGACGCCGCTGCCGCTGAGCCACGGTGGGGGCCAGGAGCGTCAACTGCGCTCGGCCACCGTGCCGGTGGCGCTGGTGGCCGGCTTCGCTGCCGCGATGCGCGACGCGGTCGCCCGCCTGGAGGTGGAACGGGAGCGGCTGACCCGGCTGGGGGAGGACCTGGTGCAACGGGTCGTCTCTTCGGTGCCGGACGTGACGGTGAACGGTGCCGGGGCGGAACGCTCGCCCGCGATCGTGAACCTGGGTTTTGCCGGCGTACGAGCCGACGACCTGCTGATGCTGCTCGACCTCGCCGGCATCGACTGCTCCACCGGATCGGCCTGCACGGCCGGGGTGTCACGCCCGAGCGAGGTGCTGATCGCCATGGGCCGTACGGAGGCCGAGGCCGGTGCGGCGCTGCGCTTCTCCTTCGGCCCGGACACCGGACAGGCTGACATCGATGCCCTGTGTGCCGCCCTTCCCGAGGCCGTCAGCCGGGCGCGGGCTGCGTTGCGCTGAAGCCCCTCGACGGGCTCGGGGTCCGGTGGGTCAGACCCAGCCGCCGGGGCGGTTGGTGGCGGCTGGCGCCGGGCGGATCGAGATGGTCTCGTAGGTGGCGTCGTCGGTTGCGGTGAGTGCGGTCCGTACGGCGGTGGCCACCGACTCGGGGCGCAGGTGGTGCAGCGGGTCGTAGTCGCGGCCGGCCTCGGCCTGCATGGTGCGTTGCATGTCAGTGTCGACCCGACCCGGGTGGACCGAGCAGACCCGGACGCCGTCGGGGCGCAGTTCCTGGCGCAGCACATCGGTCAGGGCCCGCAAGGCGAACTTCGAGGCGGGGTAGTGCCCACCCCGTCCGGTCGCCAAGAGCCCAGCGCCGGAGTTGATCATCACCACGGTGCCTCGGGCCGCGACCAGGGGACCCATCAGCAGCCGCGTCACCTCCGAGACCGCGACCACGTTGATCTCCAACATCGCGCGCCACCGGGCCCGGGTCGAGTCCTCGGTCGGACAGCCGCCGGAGATGCCGGCCGAGTGGACCAGGCCGTCGAGGCGGTCGATCCCCAGCGCCTCGATCGCTGCAGCGGTGGAGTCCTCGTCCATCAGGTCCGCGACGAACGGGCTCGCCGACGGCAGCTCGGCGCACACCCGGTCGACGGCTCGTGCGTCACGGCCCCCGATGATCAGGTGGTGGTCGGCGGCCAGGGCGTCGGCGCAGGCGCGGCCGATGCCGCGGGTGCCGCCGGTGATCAGGACTGCAGGCAGGCTCATGCGTCCATCGAACCATGGTGGGCGAGCCGGTAGGCTGGGGGATCGGTCACGATCCACGTCCCGGGAGGAGGAACCCGTACCCATGAGAGTGCTTGCTGCGATGTCCGGCGGAGTCGACTCGGCGGTGGCCGCTGCCCGCGCGGTCGAGGCCGGTCACGAGGTGACCGGGGTCCACCTCGCGCTGTCGAAGAACCCGCAGTCCTTCCGCAGCGGTGCGCGTGGCTGCTGCTCGATCGAGGACTCCCACGACGCCCGCCGGGCCGCCGATGCGCTCGCGATCCCGTTCTACGTCTGGGACCTGTCCGACGAGTTCAAGGCCGACGTGGTCGACGACTTCGTCGCCGAGTACGCCGCCGGGCGCACCCCGAACCCCTGCCTGCGGTGCAACGAGAAGATCAAGTTCGCCGCCGTCCTCGACCGGGCCATGGCGCTGGGCTACGACGCGGTCTGCACCGGCCACTACGCCCGACTCGTCGCCGACGGCGAGCGGATCGAGCTGCACCGGGCCGTCGACCAGGGCAAGGACCAGTCGTACGTGCTGGCCGTGCTCACCCCGGACCAGATCGCCCACGCGATGTTCCCCCTGGGCGACACCCCCAAGGAGCAGGTCCGTGCCGAGGCCGCCCGACGGGGCCTCTCGGTCGCCGAGAAGCCGGACAGCCACGACATCTGCTTCATCGCCGACGGCGACACCGCCGGCTTCCTCGACGCCCAACTCGGCACCCGCCCGGGACCGATCGTCGACGAGACCGGCGCCCGGGTCGGCGAGCACGACGGCACCCACCGCTTCACCGTCGGCCAGCGTCGCGGCCTGCGGCTGGGCCGGCCCGCCGATGACGGACGGCCCCGCTACGTCCTCGACATCACCCCGGTGACCAACACCGTGCGCGTGGGCCCGGCCGAGGCGTTGCGGATCACCGAGTTCACCGCCGAGCGTCCCCGCTGGACCGGTGAGGCGCTCACCGACGCCCGCCCAGCCCTGGTGCAGATCCGGGCCCATGCGGATCCGGTCGGCTGTCACGTCGTCCCGGCGGGCGAGGACCTGCTGATCGCGCTCGACGAACCGCTGACCGGTGTCGCCCCCGGTCAGGCCGCGGTGCTGTACGACGGTGACCGGGTGCTCGGGTCGGCGACCATCGCCGACACCACCAGCCTGGCCGAGGTCGGTACGGCATCGGCTGCCGGATGAGCGCCGAGGCGCGGGTGTCCAGCACCCAGATCGGTTCCTGGCCCGGCACCGACCACGAGACCGCGCTGCGGATCAGCCTGGAGGAGACCCCGGACCTGCCGGTGCTGCCCGAGCTGCCCGAACGCGGGCCCCATGCCGCCATGATCGGTCGCGCCACCGCCCTGCTGCCCGAGCTCTCGGTCGACCTGCAACCCTCCGGGTGGCGGCTGGTGCACGGCGAGGCCAAGGACCGGCGCCGCGCCCACCAACTCTTCCGCGACGACCTGGAACGGCTCGAGGAGCGCAGCCCGGAGCACCGCGTCAAGATCGGGGTCGCCGGGCCGTGGACCCTGGCGGCCAGCCTCGACCTGCCGCTGGGCAAACTGGTGCTGACCGACCGCGGCGCCACCCGCGAGATCGCCGAGTCCCTCACTCTCGGCATCACCGAGCTGCGCCACGAGCTGGGCCGCCGACTGCCCGGTGTCGAGGTGGTCATCCAGCTGGACGAACCGATGCTGCCCCTGGTGGTCGCCGGCGAGATCCGCACCACCAGCCGCCTGCACCGGATCGCCGCGATCGACGAACCGGACCTGATCGCCCCTCTGGAGCGGCTGGCCGCCACCGGCGCGACCTGGTTGCACTGCTGCGCCCGTGACGTCCCGGTCCGCAGTCTGCTGCGGGTGCCCGACCTCACCGTCGCGGTGGATGCCGACCTGCTGGACCGGACCGGGTGGGAGGCGGTGGCCGAGGGCCTCGACTCCGGCCGGAGCATCGGCCTGGGCCATGCCGGCCACGACGGGCCGGACGAGCTCGCCCACCGGATCCTCGACCGGATCGAGCTGCTCGGCCTGGGCCCGGAGGTCAGCGACCGGCTGTGGCTCACCCCACCCTGTGGTCTGGCCGGTCACAGCGAGGCCGAGGCCGTACGGATGCTGCGCACGATCGCCACCGCGGCCTCGATCGTGACCGAGACCCTGGCCGGGGAGTGAGTCCCGTGCCCTCGGTGAGCCGGCGTGGACAACAGGTGACCCCGTTCCAGGTGATGGAGGTCATCAAGGCCGCCGAGCAGCGCCGGGCCAGTCATGGCGATGCACTCTGGCTGTGTGCCGGACAACCCTCGACACCGGCCCCACGCGCCGTGCGTGACGCGGCGGCCGAGGCGCTGCAGTCCCAGGTCCTGGGCTACACCCCGGCCGTCGGGATCCGGGAGCTGCGGGAGGCGATCGCCGAGCACCACCGCCGTGGCGGGCTGGCGGTCGAGGCCGACGGCGTGATGGTGACCACCGGATCGTCGGGCGGGTTCACCGCACTGTTCCTGGCTGCCTTCAACCCCGGCGACACGGTCGTGATGGCCCGGCCCGGCTACCCGGCCTATCGCAACACCCTGCAGACCCTGGGCTGCGAGGTGCTCGAGCTCGACTGCGGGCCCGAGGTGCGCCACCAACCCACCGTGGCCATGCTGGAGGCGCTGCCCACCATCCCGGCAGGTGTGGTGGTGGCCTCACCGTCCAATCCGACCGGCACCATCATCGACGCCGACGAGCTCGCCGCGATCGCGACCTGGTGCGCCGAGCGTGACGTGCTGCTCGTCAGCGACGAGATCTACCACGGGATCAGCTTCGGGCGGGAGTGCACCAGCGCCTGGCAGACCTCCCACGAGGCCGTGGTGATCGGCTCGTTCTCCAAGTACTTCTCGATGACCGGGTGGCGTCTGGGTTGGATGCTGCTGCCCCGGGCCCTGCGACGCCCGGTCGAGCTGATCAGCGGCAACCTGTCGATCTGTCCGCCCGCACTCGGCCAAGTCGCTGCCGTGGCTGCGTTCGGCGACGACGCGCGGCGCGAGCTCGATGCACACGTCGCCCGGTACGCGGTCAATCGCCAACTCCTGCTGGACCGGCTCCCCGAGCTGGGCATCACGCGGATCGCGCCCGGCGACGGGGCCTTCTACCTGTGGTGCGACGTCTCCGAGCTCACCGACGACAGCGCCCGCTGGTGCGAGCAGGCCCTGGCCGCCACCGGAGTGGCGATGACGCCGGGGATCGACTTCGACGCGGTCCACGGACACCGCCACGTACGGCTCTGCTTCGCCGGCACCACGGCCGAGATGGACGAGGCCGTCGACCGGCTGCTGGCCTGGGACCCCTCGACGCGACCGGGCTGATGCGGTTGGCTGGGACCATGACGCCCACGCCGTTGCCCGTGTCCACCCCGTCGCGTGCCCAGGGGCCGCGCCGCGATCGGCTCGACCGGCCCAACATCGTGCTGGTCTGTGTCGACCAGATGCGCGGCGATGCGCTCTCGGCCGCCGGGCACCCGGTGGTCAGGACGCCGCACCTGGACGAGCTGGCCCGCAACGGGACCCGCTTCAGCCGGGCCTACTCGGCCACGCCGAGCTGTGTCCCGGCCCGGGTGGGCCTGTTCACCGGTCAGTCCTCGGCCCGTCACGGGCGCTACGGCTACCGCGACGGGGTGCCCTTCCGCGCGGCGCACCCGGTGACCCTGCCCTCGGTGCTGCGCGAGAACGGTTACCAGACCCAGGCGATCGGCAAGATGCACGTCTTCCCCGAGCGGGCCCGCTGCGGCTTCGACGACGTACGCCTCCATGACGGCTTCATGCACTTCGGCCGCCGCTACGGTGGCCGCAACCTGATCGCCCACGACGACTACCTGACCTGGTTGCAGCGCCAACCCGGTGTCGATGCGCACGGCGACTACTTCGACGACGGTGTCGGCTGCAACTCGATGGTGGCGCTGCCGTGGACCAAGCCCGAGCCGTACCACCCGACGAACTGGGTGGTCACCGAGGCCATCGACTGGTTGTACCGGCGCGACCCCGAGCAGCCCTTCCTGCTGTACCTGTCCTTCCATCGTCCGCACGCCCCGTTCAACCCACCGCAGTGGGCCTTCGACCGATACCTCGACGGACCCCGGGTCGAGCCGCCCCGCGGTGACTGGTCGGCGGTCTTCGACGACGTACGGACCGACGGCTTCCACCAGATGCAGCGCGGCCGTCAGGATCCGGAGTCCCACCACCGCACCACGGCCGGCTACTACGGCAACATCACCCACATCGACCAACAGTTGAACCGCTTCTTCGAGGCGTTGGCCGACTTCGAGCTCAGCGAGGACACCGCCGTGGTCTTCGTCTCCGACCACGGCGACATGATGGGCGACCACGACTTCTACCGGAAGTCGGTGCCGTACGAGGGCAGCAGTCATGTGCCGTTCATCGTGTCACCGGCCCGCCGCTTCGCCCCGGACGCCGAGCGTGGTCAGGTCCGCGACGAGGTCGTGGAGCTGCGGGACGTGATGCCGACCTTGCTGGAGATGGCCGGGGTCGAGGTGCCCGACACCGTGGACGGGCGCAGTGTGCTCGGGCTGGCCACCGGTGACGACCGGGGCCCGTGGCGCGACGAGATCCACGGTGAGCACACCTACTTCGGGCAGTCCCTGCAGTGGGTCACCGACGGCAAGCGGAAGTTCTGTTGGGCCTCCGAGCGTGGCGAGGAGCAGTTCTTCGACCTGGAGGCCGATCCGGCCGAGCTCACCAACCTGGTCGACGATCCTGCCCGTGCCGACGAGGTCGCCGACTGGCGCCAACGCTTGGTCAGCCACCTCACCGACCGAGAGGAGGGCTTCGTCAGTGACGGCTCCCTGGTCCCCGGGCGTCCGGTCCGCAGCGAGGCCGGCTGGGTCGCCGACCTGGTCCCGACGGCCTGAGTCCACGACGACCCCGTTGTCCGGGGTCGCTGGTTAGATGGGACCTGTGAGCACACCGGAAGAGGCGACCCCACAGGCGCGTGAGCGGCACGCCGAGCTGACCCAGATCCTGGACGAGGCCCGCTGGCGCTACCACGTGATGGATGCGCCGACCATCGCCGATGCCGAGTTCGACCGGTTGATGGTCGAGCTGGTCGAGCTGGAGGAGCGCTACGCCGGACTGCGCACCCCGGACTCGCCGAGCCAGCAGGTGGGTGGGCCGCCGTCGGCGACCTTCGCCCCGGTGACCCATCCGGCGCGCATGCTCAGCCTGGACAACGCCTTCTCCCGCGAGGAGGTGCAGCGCTGGTGGGACCGTGCGGTCCGTGAGCTCGGGGCCGAGGCCATCACCCGGTCCCAGTTGTTGTGCGAGCTCAAGGTGGACGGGCTGGCGATCGACCTGGTGTACGAGGACGGGCGTCTGGCCCGGGCCGCCACCCGTGGCGACGGCACCACCGGCGAGGACGTGACGGCCAACATCCGCACCGTCCGTTCCATCCCGCACACCCTGACCGGGGACGGTCCGATCCCTTCGGTGGTGGAGATCCGGGGCGAGGTCTTCCTGTCGGTCGAGGAGTTCACCAAGGTCAACGAGCACCTCGTCGAGCAGGGCAAGGCCCCGTTCGCCAATCCGCGCAACAGCGCGGCCGGATCGCTGCGTCAGAAGGATCCCCGGGTCACCGCCAGTCGCAACCTGGGTTTCGTCGCGCACGGCATCGGTGTCGTCGAAGGCATCGAGTTGGACCGGCTCTCGCAGGCGTACGACCTGCTCGAGGGCTGGGGCGTGCCGACCAGCCCGCACCGGCGCCTGGTCGACTCCCTCGACCAGGTGTGGGACTACATCGACCACTTCGGTGAGCACCGCCACAGCGTGGAGCACGAGCTGGACGGGGTCGTCCTCAAGCTCGACTCCCGGTCGGTCCAGGACCAGCTCGGTACGACCTCCCGGGCCCCCCGCTGGGCGATCGCCTACAAGTACCCGCCCGAGGAGGTCACCACGAAGCTGCTCGACATCCGGGTGGCGGTCGGGCGGACCGGACGGGTGACCCCGTACGCCGTCATGGAGCCGGTGCTGGTGGCCGGCTCGACGGTGGCCCGGGCGACCCTGCACAACGCCGGCGAGGTCGAGCGCAAGGGCGTGCTGATCGGTGACACGGTGGTGCTGCGCAAGGCCGGTGACGTGATCCCGGAGGTGGTCGGCCCGGTCGCCGAGCTGCGGGACGGCACCGAGCGACGCTTCGTGATGGCCACCCACTGCCCCAGTTGTGGCACCGAGCTGCGCCCGGAGAAGGAGGGCGACGCCGACCTGCGCTGTCCCAACCAGCGCTCCTGCCCTGACCAGTTGCGCGACCGGCTGTTCCACCTGGCCTCCCGTCAGGCCCTCGACATCGAGAGCCTGGGGGAGCGGGCCGCCGATGCCCTGCTCAGCGCGGGGCTGCTGGTCGACGAGGGCGACTTGTTCGACCTGACGGCCGAGGACCTGGTCCGGGCCGAGTTCTTCACGACCAAGGACGGGAACCTGTCGGCCAACGGCACCAAGCTGCTGGCCAATCTCGAGCAGGCCAAGACGCGCCCGTTCGCGAAGTTTCTGGTGGCGCTGTCGATCCGCCATGTCGGCAAGGGCGTGGCGCCGGACCTGGCGGCCGCCTTCGGCAACATCGAGGCGTTGCGGGCCGCCTCGGAGGAGGAGCTGGCTGCCGTGGACGGCATCGGTGCCACCCTGGCCGCCGCGGTGGTGGAGTGGTTCGCCGAGCCGTGGCGGGCCGCGATCGTCGACAAATGGTTGGCGGCCGGCTGTGTGATGGCCGATGCTCCCTCCGAGGAGCAGTGGCCCCAGACCCTGGCCGGGCTGTCGATCGTGGTGACCGGGTCGCTGCCCGGGTGGACCCGTGACCAGCTCACCGAGGCGATCGTCGCCCGTGGCGGCAAGTCGTCGTCCTCGGTGTCGAAGAAGACCGATTTCGTCGTCGTGGGCGAGTCGGCCGGTTCCAAGTACGACAAGGCGGTCGCCCTGCGTCGCCCGATGTTGGACGCCGACGGTTTCGCCGTCCTGCTGGAGGACGGGCCCGACGCAGTCGCCGATCGCGTACGGGTCGGTGAGGACTGAGACCGGACCCACTACGATGGACGTCGTGGCCCTCAGCAATCCGAATCTCAACGGCACCACGCCGCTGCGCGTCCAGCCGCAGGTGGGCGAGTGGGGCCCGCGTGAGGTGGTCACCGCTCGGACGAAGTTGCGCCAACGGGCCCTGATGCCCCTGCTGGTGACGGCGGTGCTGTGTGGCCTGGTCGCGCTCGGGACGTTCATGTTCCTGCAGTTGCAGACCGGGCCGATGAGTCGCCCGGCCGAGATCATCGTCTCGATCGGGGTGTGGGTGCTCCCGATCCTGCTGGTCGCCAGCCTGGTGCTGGCCGTCGTGGTGTGGATCATCGGGCGTCCGTACCGCGACGACGGTGTCACACGCTCGTAATCTCAGTGCTGGCAGGATGTCGCCGTGTTCCTGATGCGTGTGGCCCTGCCCGATGTCCCTGGCAAGCTGGGGGCCGTGGCGACCGCGCTCGGCACCGAGGGGGTCGACATCGCCGCCATCCAGATCGTCGGCCGTGACGGCGACACCGTGATCGACGACTTCCTGGTCGACCTGCCCGCAGGCCGACTGGCCGACCAGGTGGTCAGCGCCTGTCAGGCCATCGAAGGCGTCCGGGTCGAGTGGATCGCCTTCTATCCCGAGGGCGGCACCCTGACCACCGACCTGGAGGCCCTCGAACAGATCATCCGTGATCCGGCGCAGGGCGGACGGATCCTTGCCGAGTCGTCCGTCAGCGTCTTCCATGCCGGCTGGGCCGTGCTGGTCGAGGACTGCTCGACCGAGCCCCGGGCGACCCATCGCACGGCTCGGGCCCCCGAGCTGACCGGCGAGCAACTGACGGCACTGGGGGACTGGAGCGTGGAGTCGCTGACCCCGCCCGCGCAGTGGTTGCCCGGATGGCAGGACGTCACCATCGCCAAGGCGCCGCTGGTCGGGGACCGAGCCGTGATCCTGGGCCGTCAGGGTGGTCCGGACTTCCTGCCGGCTGAGCTCGCGCGCTTCGCCCACCTGGCCGCGCTGGTCCCGCCTGCGGTCCCGTAGGATGTCGTGGCGGTGGCCACGGGCCGCCGTCCATCCCGACCGAGAGTGTGAGGACCGAACTCGTGGCACTGAGTGTCGATGACGTCGCGCGTCTGGCGCGACTGTCCCGGATCGAACTGACCGACCAGGAATGCGCCGACCTGGCGCCCGAGTTGGAGGTGATCCTCGACTCGGTGGCCCAGGTCAGCGGCGTGGCCGACGAGGACGTGCCGCCGACCTCGCACGCGGTCCCGCTGACCAATGTGATGCGGGCCGACGAGGTCCGGCCATCGATGGGGGTCGAGGCCGCGCTCTCCGGCGCACCGGCCGCCGAGCAGGACCGGTTCCGCGTCCCGCAGATCCTGGGGGAGGACGCCTGATGGACGAGTTGCTGACCACCAGCGCGGCCCAGCTCGGGGCCGCGATCGCCGCACGGCGGACCACCTCCGAAGAGGTCACCCAGGCCCATCTGGACCGCATCGACCAGGTCGACGGCCAGATCAACGCCTTCCTGCACGTCGCCTCCGAGCACGCCCTGGAGCAGGCCCGGTCGGTCGACCGACGGATCGCCGACGGGGAGAAGCTCGGCCCGCTCGCGGGTGTCCCGCTGGCGCTGAAGGACATCGTGACCTGGACCAAGGCGCCGACCACCTGCGCCTCGAAGATCCTCGAGGGCTGGATCCCGCCGTACGACGCCACCATCACCCGGCGGATGGTCGAGGCCGGGATCGTCATCCTCGGCAAAACCAACCTCGACGAGTTCGCCATGGGCTCGTCCACGGAGAACTCGGCCTACGGCGCCACCCGCAACCCGTGGGACACCGACCGGATCCCGGGCGGCTCCGGCGGTGGCTCGTCGGCCGCGCTGGCCGCCTTCGAGGCACCCTTGGCGATCGGCACCGACACCGGCGGCTCGATCCGCCAGCCGGCCTCGGTCACCGGCACCGTCGGGATCAAGCCGACCTACGGCGGCGTCTCGCGCTACGGGCTGGTCTCGCTGGCCTCGTCGCTGGACCAGGCCGGACCCTGCGCCCGGTCGGTGCTCGACGCGGCCCTGCTGCACGAGGTGATCGCCGGCCACGACCCGGCCGACTCGACGTCCATCGACCAGCCGGTGCCCGATGTCGTCGATGCGGCCCGCTGTGGCGACATCTCCGGCATGCGCATCGGCGTGGTCCGTGAGCTGGGTGGCGAGGGCTACGCACCCGGGGTGGAGCAGCGCTTTGCCGAGACGGTCGAGCTGTTGACCCGGTTGGGGGCCGAGGTGGTCGAGGTGTCCTGCCCGAACTTCGACCATGCGCTGGCGGCCTACTACCTGATCCAGCCCAGTGAGACCTCGTCCAACCTGGCCAAGTTCGATGCGATGCGTTTCGGCCTGCGGGTCGGCGACGACGGCAAGCACAGCGCCGAGGAGGTGATGGCGATGACCCGCGGGGCCGGCTTCGGTCGTGAGGTGAAGCGCCGCATCATCCTTGGGACGTACGCCTTGTCGAGCGGCTACTACGACGCCTACTACGGCACCGCCCAGAAGATCCGCACCCTGATCACCGCCGACTTCACCGCCGCCTTCGAACAGTGCGACGTGCTGGTCTCGCCGACCACACCGACCACTGCCTTCCGGATCGGGGAACGGGTGAACGATCCGGTCGCGATGTACAAGGCCGACCTGTGCACCATCCCGTCGTCGATGGCGGGCAATGCGGCAGCGTCGTTCCCGATCGGGCTCGCCCCGGAGGACGGGCTGCCGGTGGGCCTGCAGGTGATGGCCCCGCCGATGGCCGACGACCGGCTCTACCGGGTCGGTGCCGCCGTCGAGGCGGCGTTGCAGGAGCAGTGGGGTGGCCCGCTGTGGCGCACACTTCCCGAACTGAGCACGGAAGGGGCACAGGCATGAGTGAGGCCGTCCTGGACTTCGACGAGGTCATGGCCAACTTCGACCCGGTGCTCGGGCTCGAGGTGCACGTCGAGCTGAACACCGCGTCCAAGATGTTCTGCGGCTGCGCGACCACCTTCGGCGGCGAGGCGAACTCGCAGACCTGCCCGGTCTGCCTGGGTCTGCCGGGCGCCCTGCCGGTGGTCAACGCCAGTGCGGTGGAGTCGGCGATCCGCATCGGGCTGGCGCTGAACTGCTCGATCGCCGAGCACTGCCGGTTCGCCCGCAAGAACTACTTCTACCCCGACCAGCCGAAGAACTACCAGATCTCGCAGTACGACGAGCCGATCGCCTTCGACGGCTTCGCCGAGGTCGAGGTCGACGGTGAGGTCTTCCGGATCGAGATCGAGCGGGCCCACATGGAGGAGGACACCGGCAAGTCGCTGCACATCGGTGGGGCGACCGGCCGGATCCACGGCGCCTCGCACTCACTGCTCGACTACAACCGGGCCGGGGTGCCCCTGATCGAGATCGTCACCAAGCCGATCGTCGGCGCGGGGGAGAAGGCCCCCCAGGTCGCCCGGGCCTATGTCGCGATGCTGCGTGACCTGTTGCGGGCGCTGGGGGTCTCCGACGTACGGATGGAGCAGGGTTCGCTGCGCTGTGACGCGAACGTCTCGCTGATGCCGAAGGGCACCACGAGCTTCGGCACCCGGACCGAGACCAAGAACGTCAACTCGCTGCGCTCGGTCGAACGAGCCATCCGCTACGAGATGACCCGTCAGGCGGCCGTGCTGACCTCGGGGGGCACCGTCGATCTGCAGACCCGGCACTGGCACGAGGACACCGGCATCACCACGGCCGGGCGCAACAAGGAGGAGGCCGAGGACTACCGGTACTTCCCCGAGCCCGACCTGGTGCCCGTCGCGCCGTCGCGGGAGTGGGTGGACCAGCTCCGCACCACCCTGCCCGAGCCGCCGGCCGAGCGACGCAAGCGGCTGCAGTCCGACTGGGGCTTCAGCGACGCCGAGATGCGCGACGTGGTGAGCGTCGGCGCGGTCGAGTTGATCGAGCAGACCGTCGCCGAGGGCTGCACTGCCCAGGCCGCCCGCAAGTGGTGGATGGGTGAGCTCGTCCGCCGTGCCAACGAGCAGCAGATCGAGCTGGCCGAGGTCGGGATGAGCCCGGCCCAGGTCGCCCAGTTGCAGGGCCTGGTCGACGCGAAGGTGGTCAACGACAAGCTGGCCCGCCAGGTGATCGACGGCGTGCTGGCCGGGGAGGGCGAGCCGCAACAGGTGGTCGAGGCCCGTGGGTTGGCCGTGGTCTCCGACGACGGTGCGCTGACCGCCGCGGTCGACGAGGCGATCGCCGCCAATCCGGACGTCGCCGACAAAATCCGTGGCGGCAAGGTCCAGGCCGCCGGTGCCCTGATCGGACAGGTCATGAAGGCGATGCGGGGCCAGGCCGATGCGGCCCGGGTCCGCGAGATCATCCTGGAACGCCTCGGCTGAGCGCTTCCACCCAGAACCGGTTCCACCCAGAACCGATTCCACCCCGGTCCGATCAGGACCGGGGTGGATGGCGTGTGGTGACTCAGCGACCGGTTGACTGCGCCCGGGCCGGCTCGGTGCGTTCCACGAGCTTCGTGACGGCGGTCCCGTCGACGTCGGCGATGTTCACCACGTCGCCGTCGGCGTCGATCGCCCGGAACTCGACCGTGGTGCCGAGTCGGACGCTGACCTCGGCGAGCAGCCAGCCCTGTCGGGCCTCGACCGTGCTCCACCCACTCGTCCCGTCCGGCCCGATGGTGCGGACCTGACCGGCAACGACCTCGTCGGTGACCCTGAGCCCGAACTGGACCTGGGCGTCGTCGTCCACGCTCGACGTGCCGGTGAAGACCCCATCGCTGACGACGGCCGGGGTCTTGTCCGACGGCGTCCGGGGCACGTTCTTGCCGGCCTCGCCGGACAGGCTCCACCCCGCCCAGTCCCCGTCGACGCAGGTCAGGTGGGCCTGCCCGTCGTCGAGGAGCAGGACATCCCTGGTCTCGTCGCTGCCGATCACCGGGATCCGTTGGGCGTAGACGATCTCCCAGTCACCGTCGGGGCTCTCCGACTCGGCCAGGCAGATCTCCTGCTGTTCGGCGATATCGGCCTTGGTCAGGGCGGTGACGGCCGGAGTCGTGTCCTCCACGGGGCTCGGCTCGTCGGACGGATCACGTGGCCCGTCCTCGGGTGTGGCCCGCAGCCGGCGGACCGCGCGGGAGCCACGGACGAAGGAGCGCTGGTGGTGCCGACACACGTTCGAGGCGATGCCGTACAACCAGGGCAACAGGCTGTCGTCGACGATGCGGGCCCGGTCCCGACTGCGCCAGGCCTCGAGGAAGACCGTGGCGACCAGGTCCTCGGCGACGCTCCAGGACGACGTCCGTCGGTAGCAGTAGTTGTAGATCGCGTCGAGGTGCTCCTGGAAGGCGGCCTCGACCTGGTTCGACGAGCCACCCGAGGACCGAGCGGTCATCGGCGACCCACCGGTGGGCACTGGCCCACGGGTGGGGGTGGGGGAGTCACGCGCTCGTCGGAACTCGGCGAGCACGATCGGTACGGCCACGGGCTCGGCCGTCGTGTCGTGGGGCATCGGGACCGCCTCGGGGGCTGGGTGCGGTTGGGTACACCCCC
>DVLP01000454.1 GCA_018715445.1 Candidatus Avipropionibacterium avicola
TTCACCGGCACCACCTTCAGCTGGGGCGATGTCGTCTGGATCGCGGCTGCCGTGCCCGTGGTCCGGACGCTGCTGCAGCTGAGCCACCTCGACCGACTCCCTCGCCAGCGCTGGTGGACCGCAGCCACGGCCGTCGCGATCGGTGCGGTCATCGCCGTGGTGGGCACGGTCGTGGCCGGTGTCCTCACCGCACTCGACGGCGTCGGATGGGCGGCGTGGACCGCCGGGGCCGCGATCGTGCTGTCCGGCCTGGTCGACCTGGTTCGCGGCGCCAGTCGTGACGACCACCGCCCGGACCGTGACGTCCTGCTGGGTCGGGCCGCCGTCCTCGGATCCCTCGCCGTGGTGGCCGTCCTCGCACTGACGATCGTGCTGCAGGGGATCGGTGCCGGTCCGGTCAGGGCAGCGGTCGGACTGCTGGCCCTGACGGGGCTGGGAGCACTGTTCGCCGCGATCGCCGGACACGGCGACGGCGTCCCCCAGCGGGGACGGATCCTGGTCGGCCTGATGATCGCCCTGGTGGTGGTGCTCCTCGCTCAGCTGGTCGGTCAACGACCGTCCCCGGCCCGACTCCCTGACCCGTCGTCGACCCGGACGCTGGCGCCGATCGACGGCACCGCGCCGACACCTGCCCCGCCTGTCGATGCTCGTCCCGTGCGCCCGGCTCCTGAGGCGGGTCCGCGGGTGCCGCTGTGTGCCGCCCATGACCTGAGTGCCCGGACGCAGGGCTGGGACGCGGCCATGGGGGACACCTGGGTGAGCATCGTGGTGACCAATGAGGGCGCCCGTGCCTGCGCGCTGACCGGTCTGCCCCGGATCGAGCTCGCCCAGGGCGATGCGCCGCTCACCCTGGAGATCGACCACAGCTCGCCGGACGGCACCGGAGCCGAACGGGCACGCCGAGTACGGCTGGCGCCGGGCGCCGGGGCGACCGTGGTGCTGGGCTGGCCCGGCTACCGCACCGCCGCTGACCAGGTGACGCCGCAGACCCTGACGCTGCTCGCCCCGAAGGTGGGTGCCGTCCCGGTGATCCTCGACCAGGGGCCGGCGCCGTTCGACCTGATTGACGGTGGGCGGATCAGCATCAGTGCTTGGCGTTGAGGGGGTACCCCTCGACGGGCTCGGCCCCTCGACGAGCTCGGGGGTCGGGGAGCCCCTCGACGAGCTCGGGGAGCGTGGGGGCGTGAGATCGTGGGGCCATCGGACGAGGGAGTGGGAGTGGTCATGACGACGACCCAGTGGTCGGTCTTTGCCAAGCCGTGGGCGGATCGGACGGCGCCGCAGTTGGCGGGCGTGGTGCGGTCGATGGGGTTCGACGCCGTGGAGCTTCCGGTGCGGGCCGGGTGTGCGGTCACCCCGGAACGTGTCGGTGACGACCTCCTTCCGTACGGGCGGCGACTCGCGGACCAGGGGGTCAGGATCGCCAGCGTTGCTGTCGACAACACCGCCGAGGCGCTGACCGACGAGGTCTTCCTCGCCTGCCAGCGCAGTGGGGTGCCCCTGGTCCGGATCATGCCGACCGTACGGGGGCCGTACCGGGACGAAGTCGTGCGGTGGCAGGAGATCCTGGTCGAGGCGGCACCTCGGGCCGAGCGGTACGGGATCAGGATCGGCCTGCAACCCCATTGTGGGGCCTTCGTGCACACTGCCCTCGCGATGCGTGAGGTGCTCGATGCCGTATCCGAGACCGTCGGTCTGATCTGGGACGCCGGGCACGAGGGGCTGGCCGGGGAGGACCTGCGGCTGAGCCTCGATGCCGTCTGGGACCGATTGTGCATGGTGAACCTGAAGAATGCGGTCCGCAGCCCGGTCGAGGTCAGCGACGAGTTCGGCAGTCGGACCGGATTTGCCCACGTGTGGGTCGACGGACCCGACGGCTACGCTGACTGGGCCGTGGTGCTCGACCACCTCGTCCGACGAGGCTGGCGGGGGCCGATCACCATGGCCGCCGAATACAGCGGCGACGAACCCGCCGTGGACCAGCGCGCTGCCGCCGACCTGCGCTGGGCCCAGCAGCTGTGGGCCACCAGCGTCGAGCGCGTCGACCGGTGATCACGCGGCCTGGTTGATCATGCAGCTTGGTTGATCACGTACCGGGGACGGGGCCGGTGGACTCCCGGACGACGAGCTCGGGGCGCATCAGCAGCGAGCCACCGTTGGGCTCCTCGCCGTCCAGGGCGCGCAGGACGTGCTCGACGGCCACGGTGGCCATCCGCTCCAGTGGCTGACGCACCGTGGTGAGCGTCGGCCAGGTCAGCCCGGCCAGCACGATGTCATCGAAGCCGATCACCGAGAGGTCACGTCCCGGCACGACCCCGGCCTCGCGGGCGGCGGCACAGACCCCGAGGGCGGTCATGTCGTTCATCGCCAGCACGGCGGTGGGGCGCTCGGACGGGTCGCGAGCCAACAGCTCGGCCGTGGCGGTGCGCCCGAGCTCGGCGGCGTCCAGGTCGGCGTAGTCGTCACCGCTGTCCCAGATGATCGGCTCGGCCTCGTCGCCGGCCGCGTGGAGGGCGCTGAGGAAGCCGCGGTGGCGTTCGGCACGGTTCACGGTCCGCACCGCGCCCGAGACGAACCCGATGCGTCGATGGCCCAGGCCCAGCAGGTGGTCGGCCGCCAGTCGGGTCCCCACCACGTTGTCGATGCTGATGTTGGTCACCGAGGACGGATCGTCGGGCTGTGCGGTGCGGTCGATGGCCACCAGGGCGAGCCCGTCGGCGATCGGGTCGGCCAGGTGGGCCAGGGAGGTCGGTGAAGTGCACAGCACGATGCCACGCAGCCCGTCGGCCCACAGCTCGGCGACGTAGTCCTGCTCCCGACGGGGGTCACGTTCGCTGTTGCACAGCAGGACGTGATGATCACGTTCCAGGGCTGCGGCCTCCAGGTGACGGGCGAAACTGCCCCAGAACGGGTTGGCCACCGACGGCACGACCAGACCGATCGCCCGGGTCCGCCCGGTCCGCAACTGCCGGGCCGCGCGGTTCGGACGGTAACCGAGCCGGTCCATCGCCTGCAGCACCCGCTTGCGGGTCTGCGGCAGCATCCGGCCGTCGCGACCGTTGAGCACGTTCGACACCGTGCTCGGCGAGACACCGGCGGCCTGCGCCACCTGGTAGATCGTTGCAGCCATGGCTCCTTCCGATGCTGGTCATGATCCGAACCCTCTGGGGAACGACTCCGGTCAGGATAGGTGTTCCACAGGACAGATCGCGTCTTTGACACTGTCGAGCCGTTCCTCCTAGGATCCAGTAAATCGATGCACCACCCGCCGTTGTCGACCCGCAGGAGCCACCGATGACCACTGTTTCGCCCACCGCCGCCCTGACCGGCCGTCGCGCCCTGGTCACCGGGGCGGGTCACGGCATCGGAGCCGCCATTGCCGTCGGGCTGGCCCGGGCCGGTGCCGACGTGGTGGTCCACCACGGCCACTCCGCCGAGGCCGCCGCCCGGACCGCGGGAGTGATCACCGCCCTCGGGCGACGCGCGACCGTGCTGCAGGCCGATGTCACCCGGACCGAGGAGGTGGACCGGCTGGTGTCCGGAGCCGCCGACTTCCTGGGCGGACTGGATGCAGTGGTCTGCAATGCCGGGCACCTGATCGGACGCGAACCGGTGGCCACCATGTCCGACGAGCACTACCACCGGGTCGTGGACGTCAACCTCGGCTCGACCTTCCGCACGGTACGCGCGGCGACCCCGCACCTGCGGGAGTCCGGCCGGGGCCGGGTGGTCACCATGGCCTCGCTGGCGGCCCACAACGGTGGCGGCGCGGGCTCGGCGATCTATGCGGCCGCCAAGGCCGGCATCATCGGCCTGACCAAGGGACTGGCCAAGGAGCTGGGCCCTGACGGCATCACCGTCAACGCCCTGGCCCCCGGGTTCATCGCCGACACCGCCTTCCACAACACCTTCACCCCACCCGAGGCCCAGGTCTCGATGGTGGCAGGGATCCCGGTCGGACGTGCCGGAGCGGTCGACGACGTCGCCTCGGCGGCGGTGTGGCTGTGCTCCGACGGCGCCGGCTTCATCAACGGCACCACGCTCGACATCGACGGCGGGGCCTGGCCCAGGTGAGCGAGGCCGTCGAGTTGGGCGGTGTGGCCTTCCCCCGAGAGCGTGGCGGTTGGTGGCACGAGTACGTGTGCGCGATCCACGGCACCGAGCTGCTGCACGAGGGGCTGACCGGTGGTCGGTTCCCGACAGACGGGGTGCGCTGCCCGCATGGCTGCCGGTGGGACACCCCGGCCGTACGAGGGGCCTGGGTCGTCCTGGCCCACCAGGCCTACGCCACCCGACTGGTGGAGCTTGCCGAGTCCGACGACACCGATGCCCACGACGAGGCTGCCACCGTGCTGACGGCCTATGCGCAGTTCCGAGCCGGACTGCCCTCGGGCCACGACGGCGCCCAGGCGTGGATGACCTCCGGGCGGCTGTTCCACCAGGCCCTGACTGAGGCGATCTGGGCAGTACGGATCGCCACTGCGGCCTGGGCCCTGCGCGGGCGTGGCAGGGAGCTGGAGCCGCAGGTCGACGGCCTGCTCCGGGACCTGGCCGACGATGCCCGTCGATCGCGGGACCTCCTTGTCACGCAGGGAAAGTCCCGGTCGAACTATGTCGCCTGGCTCAATGCTGCCGGCGCGGTGTGCAGCCACGATCCCGAATGGCTGACCGGGCCGTACGGCATGTTCGAGCACCTGCTCGAGGCCACCCTGCCCGACGGCTGGCACTGGGAGGCCACGACCTACTACCACTCGTTCGTGCTGCGGGCGGCGCTGGTGGCGATCGGGTCCATGCCGGAGGTGGCGGTCCCCGAGGCCGTGCAGGAGCGGCTGTCGGCCATGCGTCGGGTGTTGGTGCAGACCATGACTCCGTCCGGGGTGCTCCCGGCGCTGTCGGACGGGCCCTACCGGCGCGACGGCTACACCGCCGAGCTGGCCGAGCTCGCGCTGGAGCCCGATCCCGACCAGGCGGCGATCGTCGTGCAGCCTGACGGCGGGCGGGTGGTGATCCGCCACGCCGGGATCCATGCCCTCGTGAACTTCGGCCCCCATGGTGAGTCCCACGGGCACGCCGACACCGGCTCGTTGCTGCTCCACGGTGCGGCACCCGACGTGGTCAGTGACTGGCAACCCGACCCGGGTCAGGTCCCGTACGCGCATCGCGCCTGGCGACGTCACTACGCCAGCACCGCTGCCCACCCGAGCGTCTCCGTCGACGGTGAGGACCAGCACCCGTGCCAGGGGGTCCTCGAGGAAGTCACCGACGAGCACGTACGGATCAGGTGCGACACCGCCTGGCCCGGCGTGTGGTTCGAACGATCCCTCAGCCTGCGCGCTGACGGGCTGCTCGACGAGGTCACGGTCCACTGCGATCGACCACGTCGGATCGGCCTGCACCTGCGCCCGGCCGTCGACCTGGTCGTCACCGCCGACGAGGGAGGCTTCACCACCCGGTGGGCAGGCGGCCAGGTGCTCCACGGTCACCACCACAGCAGTACGGCCAGTGAGCTCCTGACGCGTCCGTGGCCCGGTCCGGCCGACGACCCCCAACGCCAGGTGACCGCCGTGGACTGGGTCGCCGAGACCGACGTCGTCACCTTCACCAGCCTCTATCGCGTGGGGTCCGACGGCTGAGGTTCTGAGCCCACACGGCGATGGCACCGGTTGCATGAATCATGCCCCGATTCCTCTGCGATTCATTGCAACCGGTTGCTATTGGTTCGGAGCCTCGCTAGCGTGATGGCAGATCCGGGCACAGGAGCCCGGAGCGCGTGAGAGGAATCCCCCATGTCAGCAAGCGCGAGAACGTGGTGGCGACGTGTCGTCGTGACCACGGTGACCAGCGCCGTACTCCTCGCAGCACAGGTCGGTGCGAGCCGGGCGGCACCACCGACGGACCAGGACGGTCCGTCAACCGGCACCCCGAACCACGCCACGATGCTCGGCGACTTCGCGGCCCCGGTATGGCTGCCGGACACCGGTGACGGGATCCGGCGCATCGACATCCCGGCAACCCTGGACGCGCTCGAGGAAGCGCACGTCAACACCTACGCTTACATCCTCAGTGGTGGCGCCCAGTACGGCGATGCCGGACGCGGGATCGTCACCGAGGCCCAGTGGAACGCGTTCCCCGCCTTTGCCGATGCTGCCGCCGAGCGCGGCATCGACGTGTACCTCTACATGTCCGGCCCGTCGGGCAGCGCCTTGGACACCTCGGTCCCGCGGCCCGAGCAGAAGCCCGGCAACAAGCCGTACGGCTGGGACTACCTCGCCTGGGCCGAGGAACTGGCCAAGGTCTCGGTCGACCATCCCAATGTAGGCGGGCTGATGCTCGACGACTTCAACGCCAACACCCCGCAGGAGAACAGCCCGTGGGCCTTCTCCTTCACCCCGGACTACGTCCGCGAGATGTCGGCGCTGGCACGCGCGCACAACCCCGACTTCCAGATCTACGGCGTGATCTACCAGCCGTCCCTCTCGACGGCCGCCGCCTTCCGTGACGCCCTGGACGGTGTGATCTTCCCGTACCGCGGCGAGACCAGCACGCCCGGCACCGGCGACCCGTCGACGGCCCGGTCCGAGGGGGAGGTCTACGGAGACCTGAGCCACTGCTGGTCCGACCGATGCGTCCAGTTCCGAGGATCCGGCGACTCGGCGGACGGTGACCTCGCCGAGGTGAAGCGCACGGTGGCCGTCGATGCGGCCGCGCAGGAGCACGTGCTCACCATGCAGGTGAACAACGACAACTACCGCGAGCCCTGCGACGACGGACGCTGTTTCCTGTTCTCCATGCCGGGTCACAGCCCGACCCAGGACGGCGACTACATCGCGATCAGCCAGGAGGTGGAGCTCTCCGGGGACGGTCCCCGCGAACTCTCCTTCCGGGTGGGCGATTCCACCCGACGCTCCACCTTCGGCTACCACATGTTGCAGGCGCTGGTGGACGGCGAAGTGGTGGCCGAGCGTGACGCGGCCGGCATGAACGACTGGGAGCAACTGAGCATCGACGTCAGCGAGCAGTTGGAGGGCAAGGACCATGCCACCCTCACCTTCCGGCTCCACAATCCCCAGGGCGTCGAGAACTTCGGGATCCGGACCTGGATCGACGACATCGCCCTCACCGGGGCCGAGATCGCCGACCCGTCCTTCGACGACCGGACCAGTGGTGCCTGGCAGCAGTCCAACGTCGGCGAGGTGATGAAGGCCCAGTACACCGCCGGCACCTACACCTTGGAGACCGTGGTCGCCGGTGAGGTCGTCGCCGAACATCCGATCGAGGGCTACGACGGCTGGTCCAGCATCACCCAGGACCTCACTGCAGCACTGGCCGGTCGCAGCACGGCGGAGGTGTCGGTCCGTCTGCGGGCCACCGATGACCTCGACGACGAGATCCGTACGGTGTGGATCGATGATGTCGAGATCAGCGGCACCGACGTGGCAGCCGAGGACTTCGACACCAGTTGGCAGGTCGACAGCGGCCCCACCATCGAGGCGCGCTCGGTGGCCAGTCACACCACCATCTGGATGACCTACGCCTCCCGTCTGGCCGCCGACGAGCCGGGCCACCAGCCGTCCGCCGACTACATCGAGGAGGTCCAGAGTGCTGGCATGTCGCTGATGGCCGAGGGACTGTTCGACGGTTCGCTGGTGTACGTCATGAACCTGTCCGACCCGGTCACCTCATCGGCTGGGGAGGAGCGTGCCCGGATCGGCCAGTTGTACGGCGACTGGGAGGCCAGTGACCGGTCCACCTGCGACGAGGTGGTCAGCGGCACCCACCGGGGCGGGGTCACCGTGACCCAGGGTCGGACCTGTCTGGTCGGAGCCGAGGTCAGTGGGCCGGTCGAGGTCGCCGAGGGTGCCGAGCTGTTGGTGGACTCGTCCACCCTGCGCGGCAAGCTCGCCGTCACCGGCGGAGCCGTGGCGGTCTGTGACTCCGAACTCGCGGGCTCGGTCGTGCTGACCGACGCCAGCGCCGTCCGGCTCGGGGCGACGCCGTACCTGTGCGGTGGCAACACGATCCGTGGATCGGTGCAGATCACCGGGACGACGTCCGACTTCGCCGTCGCAGCGCTGCGGTTGCGCGGCTCGTTGGGCTGCGAGGGAAATGTCGCCGCACCGGACCAGCGAGGGGAGCCCAGCTCGATCTCCGGGTCGGCCAGCGGTGACTGTGCCGCCCTGGCGGCCTGATCAGGCCGGTGCGCTGAAGGACCGTCAGCCGGAGTCGCCGTGCCAGGCCTGCCAGAGTCGAGCGTAGGCCTGGCCGGCGGCGACCAGATCGTCGTGGGTGCCCACCTCGACGATCCTGCCGTCGGCCATCACGACGATCCGATCGGCATCGCGGGCAGTCTGCAGGCGATGCGCGATCGCGATCACCGTCCGACCCTGCAGCACCGCGGCGAGCGAGCGCTCGGTGTCGCGTGCGGTGCCGGGGTCGAGTTGGGCGGTCGCCTCGTCCAGGATCAGGGTGTGCGGGTCGGCCAGCACGACCCGGGCCAGGGAGAGCTGTTGGGCCATGGCGTCATCGAGGTGGACGTCACGTCCGGCCACCGCGTCCAGGCCGACGGGCAGGTCCGCGGCCCAGGTGGCCCCCACGGCCGACAGTGCCGCCCACACCTGGTCGTCGTCGGCCGAGGGGCGTGCCAACAACAGGTTGTCGCGGAGGCTGTCGCTGAAGACGTGGTGCTCCTGGGTGACCAGGACGACGTGGCCGCGCAACTGCTCCGGGGGCAGATCCGCGACCGCGGTGCCGTCGATGGTGACCGTGCCCGTCCTCGGGTGGTCCACGCCGGCCAACAATCGTGCCAGGGTTGACTTCCCAGCTCCCGAGCCACCCACGATCGCCAGGTGTTCACCCGGTCGGACGAGCAGGTCGACCCCGTGCAGGACATCGCGATCCGCCAGGTAGCCGTAACGGACGTCGTCCACCTGGAGGCGATCGCCGGCTGCCTCACGGACCGCATCGGGTACGCCAACCGCTGGTGGCTTCGGCGTCGTCGCAGGGATCCCCTCCACCCGGGCGTACGAAGCGCCACCGGCCTGGAGCTGCTCGATCCAGACCATCAGGGTGTCGAGCGGCCCGACCAACTGACGGAGGTAGACCGTTGCCGCCACCACCGTGCCGAGACTGACCATGCCGTCGAGGTGGAGCAGGCCGCCGACCGCCAGGACGCCGACCACCGGCAGTCCCAGGGCGATGTCGGACCAGGGGAAGAGCACGGTCCGAAGCCACAGCGCGTCCAGCTGGGCGCGCCGGGCACGCCCGATGCTCGACTCCGCCGCTCGGGTCCGGCGCTGCTCCAACCCCAGGAGCTCCACGGTCCGGGCGCCCCGGACCGTGGTGGTGACGACATCAGCCAGCTCCGCCCCGGAGGCGGCGACCTCGAGGTAGGCGTCACGGGCCCGACGCAGATGACGACGGAGCGCGATCGCGACCCCGATGATGCCCAGCAGCCCGAAGGCGCCGAGGCGGGGATCCAGGACGACGACAGCGACGACCAGGAACAGGGCCTGGATTGCGGCGACCACGATCTCGGGGACCGCGGCGCGCAGGGTGGTGGCGACGACCGTGGCATCGGTGCTGCCCCGCGAGACGAGGTCGCCGGTGCCGACCCGTTCGACGCGCCGCGCCGGCAGCGCCAGGACCCGGTCCAGGAGTCGCTGCCGGATGCGGGCGCCCGCTCGTTCTCCGAATCGGTGCCCGACGAGCAGCGACCATCGGGTCAGCAGGATCTGTGCCACGGTGAAGGCCAGCGCGGCCAGGGCCAGCCGGTCGACCCGGTCCAGCACGTCGTCGGGCCCGGCCTGGATGGTGTCGATGATCCGACCCAGCAGCCACGGGGCCACCAACGCGACCGCCGAGGCGAGGACGTTGACCACGACCAGCGTCAGGACGGAGCGGCGGTCGGCGCGCAGCTCCCGTACGGCAGCAGTACGGACCTCGGCAGGACGGGCGATCGGTAGCGGCTCACTCATCCGGCATCCCCCTCGGCCCGGGAGACCAGGTCGCGATAACGGGGGTCGGTGTGCAGCAGGTGCCGGTGGGTGCCGACCGCGGCGACCGCACCGTCGTGGACCAGGATCACCTCGTCGGCACGATCCAGCACGAGCGGCGAGCTGGTGGTGACCACGGTCGTACGGCCACGACGGGCTGCGTGGAGCCGCCCGATCATCATGGCCTCGGTGTGGACGTCGACCGCCGAGGTCGGATCGACGGCCAGCAGGACCTCCGGATCGGCCTGCACCGCTCGGGCCAGGCGGATGCGTTGACGCTGCCCACCGGACAGGTCGCGACCCTGGGGCGCGATCGTGGCGTCCAGACCGTCGGTGTCCGGCGGCCGGGGCAGCGCCTCGACGATGTCCTCGGCCACGGCGACGTGCAGGCTGGTACGGATCCGGTCGTCGTCCGGTTCGTCACGGCCGGCGACGATGTCCCTGACCGTCCCGGCGAAGATCGCCGCATCGTTGTCGGCGACGACCAGGCGCTGGCGCAGTCGGCTGCGGTCCGTCCCGCGGACCGGTCGGTCGGCCCAGGTGGCGCCGTCGGCCACCCCGCCGAGTCGGTCGACCAGAGCACGGGCGCGGTCCGCAGGCACCGCCACCACAGCGGTGAGGATCCCCGGTCGTACCGACACCCCGGTGGGCCCGTCCACCAGCAGGCCGTCCGGCTTCGGGTCATCCTGCGTCGGGGTGCGAGGCCCTGGGGCACCGGGTGTTGGGGCATCGTCGGCGACCGGGAGGGCAAGCAGGTCGATGATCCGCCGACCCGCGACCTTGGCGCGGATCAGGTCACCGCCGGCTTCGATGAGGGCAGCAACCGGGACCACCAACATCGCGACATAGCCGTGGACGGCGACCACATCGCCGATCGAGATCGCACCGGTGGCCGCCATCCTGGCCGACAGCCACACCACGGCCGCCAGGAAGAGGGCCGGCAGGCCGCCGGCCAGGGCGCCCACCCAACTGGTCGGTACGGCGACGCGGTAGCCCTGGTGGACCAACTGCTGGGAGCGACGGACGTAGCGCTCGGCGACGACGTCCTTGCCGCCGAGTCCGTTCAGCACGCCGAGTCCGGCCAGGGCGTCGACCAGTCTGGCCGTCAGGTGCCCCTGGTGTTGTCGGTAGTCGTCCCCGGTGCGCTCGATCCGGCGCAGCAACGGGCCCACAGCGATCGCCAGGAGGGGCACCCCGGCCAGCACCACGATCGCCAGCAGTGGGGAGATGGAGAACAACGCGACCGCGACCACGACCAGGGCCACCACGGCACCGACCCCCGGCCCCGTCACGGTCATGGCCCGAGCCACCACCTGGACGTCGGTGATCCCGGCCGTCACCACCTCGCCGGTGGCGACCTGACGCGCCAGTCGGGCGCCCAGACGCGTGGTCTGCCAGATGATGGTCCGCACCGAGCGGTACGACGCGTCCATCCTGATCTTCGACATCGTGCGGTGTCGTGCGATCGACAGTGCCGCAATGAGCACCGTGGTGGCCAGCAGGACCAGGGTCCAGACCAGCAGTGCTCGACGGTCACCGGCCACGAGGCCGTCGACGGCCCGGGCCAGCACCCACGGCGGCACGGTCAGGGCGAGCGTCCACGCCGTACCGAGGGTGGCGCCCAGGGCGACCCGGCCACCTTGGGAGCGGGCGAGCCAGACGAGGTAGTGGTACGGCGTCGTCAGGTCGGTCGGCGCAGGCGGGGCCCAGGAGTCCGACATCCGGTCCAGCCACTCCCGTCCGCGCGCCATGGGGTCACGTCCGTCGTCGTGCTCGGCCGCGGGTCATGGATCGATCCTCGCAGCCGCATCCCCTTCGTGCCGAACTTTGTGAGTCGCTTCACAAGCATGTGGCCTTCGTGTCTCCTCGGAGTCGTTCAGGGTCGGACGCAATGATGTGTAGTTGACTATGGTGTGTCAGGCACAGTATTGTGCTCGACATGGAGGACTTCGAGACCCATCTGCAGGAGCTGCGTCGCGGCACGATCGTGTTGGCCTGCCTGCAGCTGTTGCAGACACCGGGCTACGGCTACGGCCTGCTCGAGGACCTGGGGGGACGCGGCTTCGCGACGGACGCCAACACCCTCTATCCACTGCTGCGGCGCCTGGAGAAACAAGGCCACCTCACCAGCGAGTGGAACACGGACGAGGCGCGACCTCGGAAGTTCTACCGGACCTCCCCGGCCGGCAAGCGGCTCGCCGAGGCCCTCACCCGCGAATGGCTCACCTTGAGCGATGCGATCTCAGCCCTGCCCTCCACCACCCAGGAGAACTGACATGTCGACCACCTACACCGAGCGCTACGTCGCCGCGACCATCAAGCACCTCCCGCCGTCCAGCCAGGACGATGTCCGAGCCGAGCTCGAGGCCTCGATCGCCGATGCCGTCGAGGGGCGGGTCGACCTCGGGGACGAGCCCGCCGCAGCTGAGCGGGCTGTCCTCACCGAGCTCGGTGATCCGGCTGTGCTGGCCGCCGACTACGCCGATCGTCCGCTCCACCTGATCGGGCCGCGGTTCTACCTCCCCTGGCGGCGACTGCTGAAGCTGCTGTTGATCATCGTCCCGATCTGTGTCCTGGTCAGCGTCGCACTGGCCCAGGTGATCATCGGAGTGCCGATCGGCGAGGTCATTGGCTCTGCGATCGGGGTCGCTGCATCGTCGGCCATCCACGTCTGCTTCTGGACGACCCTGGTCTTCGTGGTCCTGGAGCGGACCGGCGCCCGGACCGGCTTGCCCGACTGGGACGTCGACCAGCTCCAGGAGACGGAGCCCACCGGCGTCGGCCGAGTGGACCTGATCGCTTCGGTGGTGCTGGCTGCGCTGCTGGCGGGCGGAGTGCTGTGGGACCAGTTCCGCGGGTTCGTCCGAGTCGGGGGTGAACCGCTGCCGATCCTGGCCCCGGACCTGTGGCCCGGTTGGCTGCTGGCCCTGCTCGGCCTGATCGGGCTCGAGATCGTGTTTGCCGTGGTGCTCCACCGCCGGGGTCGCTGGGACACCGTGCTGGCCGTGGTCAACACCGGCCTCGCCCTGCTGGCAACCAGCTGGGGCATGACCTTGCTGGTGCGTGGGGACCTGATCAACCCCGAGTTCGTGACACTCGCCTTCACCGCCAACGGGGTCGGCGTCGACGTCCTGCGCATCCTGGTCATCCTGCTCGGCTTCGGGATCGTCGGCATCGGGGCCTGGGACGTCGTCGACGGTTGGCAGAAGAGGCGCCGCGACGCGCGTTGACCGCGGCTGCCACCGGCCCACGTCACCGCAGGTGGGCGAGTGTGATCCCCACGCCGATGCTGACCACCAGCACCAGCAGCAGTGCCACGTACGCGCCGGCGAGCAGTCGTCGCCCCCGACCCTCGGGGTCCGGTCCCGGACCGTGTCGGCGGCTGACGGCCCGGACCAGGGCCAGTACGAGGGTGAGGGCCAGCAACACACTGCCGAGGTCGACACCGAGGGGTTGCCGGGTCAGGGTCGCCAGCACCACCAGGACATTGCCGAGATTCCAGGCCAGCAAGCAGGTCCAGTCGCTGCGGGGCCCGAGCGGTCGGCCCAACGTGCCGGGCACCCAGCCGAGCGCGAGCTGGGCGACGCCACCGACCAGGACGAGGTACGCCGCGACCCAACTGCCCCTGGCCAGCTCGAGCGGTCCGGTCACCGCAGCCACCAGGCCACCGGCCACGATGCAGCCGTACCCCAGCACGAGCATCAGCCAGGACGACACTGATCGCGCCACCCTCGGCCCGGTCTCGGTGGTGGACGTCCTCACGCCTCCAGCGTGGCACAGCGGGCTGGTCGGACTTCATCCGGGGATGCTTGGCGTCCGGACGCAGAAGAGGGCGGCCCGGCAGTGCCGGACCGCCCTCTGTCGGGTGGGAGTCGCGCTCAGGCGCTGACCAGCTCCCGGTCGTCCTCGGTGACCTCGTCCAGGGCGTCCTCGGAGTCCTCCAGGCGGGTGATGGCCCCGCCGAAGGTGTTGCCGTTGAAGCGCTCCAGGTTCAGCAGGCCGTTGCGCTTGGCGACGACCGTGGGGATGAGGGCCTGTCCTGCGACATTGGTGGCGGTGCGGATCATGTCCAGGATCGGATCGATCGCCAGCAGCAGGCCCACGCCCTCCAGCGGCAACCCGAGGGTGGCCAGGGTGAGGGTCAGCATCACGGTGGCGCCGGTCATCCCGGCGGTGGCTGCCGATCCCACGATCGAGACGAAGGCGATCAGCAGGTAGTGGGTGATCGTCAGGTCGACACCGAAGAGCTGGGCGACCGTGATCGCTGCCAGGGCGGGATAGATCGCAGCGCAACCGTCCATCTTGGTGGTCGCACCGAACGGGACGGCGAAGCTGGCGTACTCCTTGGCCACCCCGAGGTTGTGGGTGGTGACCCGCTGGGTCAGCGGCAGGGTGCCGATGGAGCTGCGCGAGACGAAGCCGAACTGGATGGCCGGCCAGGACCCGGCGTAGAACTTCAGCGGGCTGAGGCCGTTGAGTCGGGCCACCAGCGGATAGATCACCAGCAGCACGATGGCGCAGCCGACGTAGACGTCAAGGGTGAAGATCCCCAACGGGGCCAGCAGGTCCCAGTCGTAGACCGCCACCGCGCGACCGATCAGCGCACCGGTGCCGATCGGGGAGAGCAGGATCACCCACCAGACCAGCTTGGAGAAGATCTCCAGGCCGCCCCGGGCGACGTTGACGAAGGGCTCGGCCTTCTTGCCGACCGCCAGGGCGGCGGCGCCGATGGCGATGCCGATCACGATCAGCTGCAACACGTTGAACGAGAGGCTGCTGGTGACGCTGATCGCTTCCTCGGCCTGCTCCACCGAGCTCGACACCTGGAGGCCGAGGATGTTGCCCGGGACGACCGAGTTCAGGAAGTCCAGCCACGAACCCGTACGGCTCGGTGCGCTCCCGTCGGCCGGGTCGAGGTCGGCGTGGGCGCCCGGTTGGGTGATGACCCCCAGGGCGATGCCGACGATCACCGAGGCGGCAGCGGTGATGGCGAACCAGATGAGGGTCTGGGTGGCCAGCTTGGCCGCATTGGTGACCTGGCGCAGGTTGGCGATCGACACGATGATCGCGGTCAGCACCAGCGGGACGACCAGGATCTGCAACAGCTTCACGAAGGTGGAGCCGACCGTGGTCAAGGTGGTGGTCAGCCAGGTGATCTCGAAGTTGCGGGCGACCAGGCCCAGGATGATGCCGACGCCGAGACCGATGAAGATCTGGGCCCAGAACGGGATGCGGAACCGTCGAGGCGTCGGGGCCTCGGTCGCCGCGTCTGTGGAGGTGGACATGGAGTGGGTTTCCTTCGGGTGTGGGATGTCGCTGGACAGAGGAACTCCCGGGCAGGGCCGACCGACGTATCGACAGGACGTGGATCTGCAGCCGTCACGGCGTGCGGAGGGTCAGCTCGACGCACCCGGGGTCAACAGGAGGTGAGGGGTCAGCGACACAGGCAGGTGCTGACACGTACCAGATCGACGTGCAGACGCTGCCAGAACATGGGCAACCGCTGGGAACTCACATTCGCCCACAACCGGCGATCGCGGCAGGGCATTCCCGTTCCCTCAAAGTTGGTGTGTGATCCTGGTCACGCCGTCGCCAGCTCGTTGGTCAACCACGGTGCCGGGATGGCGAAGGCCTCAACCAGCAGGGCGGCGTGGGGACGCAACTGTGCGCACAGGTCTGCGCGACGGCGTACGACATCCTTGGACTCGCCCGAGCTGATCCGACCGTGCTCGAGGTACCAGGCACGATGACGGTGCAACAGGTCGTGCACGAACAGGTCGCAGACCAGGTCGAGGACCTCGCGGGCGCCCGGTTCGCCCACCTCGTCGACCGCCTCCACCAGGGCCTCCAGGGCGATCCGCTCGACATGGGCCTCGGCCGTGGCGACCAGGTGGTCCTGGCAGCGGTTGAACACCTGGGCCGCGGCGACCGGGTCGTCCTTGGGCGCCGACCGCATCCGGGCCGCGAGGGTGTCGAGCAGGTGGCGCTCCCGGTCCTCGATCAGCACCAACTGCCCGCCGCGGTCGGCCAACGGGGACTCGGCCTCCCGGCTGCGGCCCCGGGCGATCAACCGTTGGACCAGGCCGGATCCTCCGACCCGCTCGATCATCGCCCCGGTCACCTGGCGGGCGGCGAACCGCGCGATCCCGACCGGGTCGAGGTCGCTCACCTCGGTCTGGTAGCGGGTCAGCAAGGCCTTGCCGGCCAGCTGCAGCAGCACCGTGTTGTCCCCCTCGAAGGTGGTGAACACATCGGTGTCGGCCTTCAGCGCGGCGAACCGGTTGACCGCCATGTAGCCGGCACCGCCGCAGGCCTCACGGCAGATCTGCAGCGTGTCGGTGGTGTGGCGGGTCTGGACGGCCTTGAGTCCGGCCGCACGGGCCTCGAGCTCTCGCCGGTCGTGCTCGTCGTCCAGCTCGGGTGATTCCAGGCGGCGCCGTTCGATCCGATCAAGATCGCCGACGAGCTCGTTCTGCGCAGCGGCCAGGGCATAGCTGCGGGCGATCAGCGGCAGCAACTTGAGCTGGTGGGTCTGGTAGTCGAGCAGCAGCAGCTCGCCCTCGTCGCCGGCCAGCGGGTTCGGGAACTGACGTCGTCCCAGGGCGTGCTGGACGGCCAGGGTCAAGCCCGAACGAGCCGCGGCCGCTCCGGCGCCACCGACCGAGATCCGGCCCCGGACCAGGGTCCCCAGCATGGTGAAGAACCGACGGTTGTGGCTGTCGATCGGAGAGGAGTACGTCCCGTCCTCGCCGATCGTGCCGTAGCGGTCGAGCAGGTTCGTGCGGGGGACCCGTACCGCATCGAAACGCAATTGGCCGTTGTCGACCCCGGGCAGGCCCATCTTGGCGCCGCAGTCCCCGATCCACACCCCGGGCAGGGCCTCGCCCTGTTCGTCACGGATCGGCACCAGGATGCAGTGCACCCCGTGGTTGGTGCCGTCGACCTCGAGTTGGGCGAAGACCGCGGCCATCCGACCGTCGCGGGCGGCATTGCCGATGTATTCCTTCTGGGCGCCGGGATGGGGCGTGGTGATGACGATCTCGTCGGTCGCCGGGTCGTAGGTGGCGGTTGTCTCCAAGGACTGCACATCGGAGCCGTGGTCGCTCTCGGTCATCGCAAAACAGCCCAGAAGTGAGCAGTCCAAGGCCTTCGGCAGGACGTCGCGACGGTGACGGTCGGTGCCAAGGTTGGCGATCACGCCGGCAAACAGGCCGAACTGCACCCCGGACTTCACGAAGAGCGACAGATTCGCATGGCCCAACATCTCGGAGGCGATCACCAGCTTGGCCGGCTCACTCGGCTCCAGCACGTTGTGGGTCGAGATCACCTCGGTGGCGCGCAACAGCCGCTCGGTGGTGTCGCGGCGGTGCTCCTCCAGCGAGTTCTCCGGGTCGAGTGGGATGAACAGGTCAGGATCCAGGTCCCGACGCAATGCCTGCCGCAGCTCCGCCCACGGGCCGTCGAGCACCTGTCTGATCACATCGACATCAGCCATGCACCAACTCTGCCATGTCCCCGTCGTGGTCACGAGGGGTCGAGGTGTCCGGCCGCCACCGCCGCTCGCAGCCGCAGCAGTCCGGTGGCGATCGTCGCGGTGGTCCATCCGGTGTAGACCGACCACGCGCCGCCCTCGTCGATCGGGTTGGACTGGTTGGCCCGACCGCGCCAGGTCCGGCGGTCGACGTCGTACGAGCCACGCCAAGCACCGTGCCAGCCCACGTGCGGGTCGTCCACCTGGATCGACATCAGGAACTCGCCGAGGCGGTGGCCGGCCTCGAGGTGGCGCCGGTCGCCGGTCGCCCGCCAGGCATCGATCCAGGCGTGCAGTGCATAGCCGCAGGTGTAGACCAGATCGGTCAGGGAGGCGTCGTTCTGCTCGGAGGCGTCACGGCAGCTGTCGTCGCAGTTGCGGATCGCGCCGTCCTCGGTGCTCAACCGGTGCAGGAAGTCGGCGGCCCCGGCGATCTGCTCACCGAGGTCGACCCCGAGCAGGCGTTGCGCGAGGGAGAACGCACGCAGCGTCTCGGCCGTCTCCGACGAGGCCGGTCGCCAGTTCTCCCGGCCCTGGATCTCGTACGAGGTCTGCAGGCGTCCGTCGGGCAGCTGCAGCTCGACCAGTCGGTCGATCGAGCGCAACGCCGCCTGACGGGAGGCCTCGGCGCCGGCCGTCCCGAGCGCGGCATGACGGGCCAGTCCGATGGCGGGCCAGGCGACGAAGCAGGGTCCGAGGCGCGGACCCCAGTTCATCGGGAAGCCGCCCTGCTCGTCCTGGTTGTCGGCGAGGTGGTGGGCGAGGCGATCGGCACCGTCAGTCGCGTCCGGCCACAGCGACAGCATCTCCAGGACCTTGCCGTTGTCGTTGGGATAACGCGTCGCGCCGGTCTGGCCGAGGGTGGAGGGGCGGTCCGGCTCGGCCAGTTGGTAGAAGGGGAAGCTGCCGTCCTCGTTCTGGGCGGACAGCAGCCAAGTCCCCATGCCGTCGGCGACCGGGCCCAGCTCGGGGCGTTGCAGGGTGACCGCGGCGTCGGCGAACAGGGCCCGGGCCTCGGCGGTGCAATCCGGCCGGACCCAGTGGACGACTTCGTCGATGTCGATCCGGATCCGTTCCCAGATGCCGCGGGAGCCGTCGGGGGCCGGGAGCATGGTCTGCAGCCAGTCGATCGCTCGACCGACGCTGCGGTCGATGCGGTCGATGGTCGTCGTCGGGACGGGATCACTCATGGGAAACCCCCAAGGTCTCGGGCGGCGATGTCCTGCGACACCGTACCGGCGCCCGAGCCGTGGCTCCTCGCTGCCCGCCTGATGAGGTGCGAGCCATCACACCGGGTTGGATCCGGGGGTGCACGAACCGCAGGGGGCGAGCCGCAGGGTGCACAAAGGGGCGGTGCCCTCAGGCACCGCCCCCTGTGGTTCTCAGGTCGAGCAGGCGTGGCTGCTCAGGTCGAGCCGGCGATCAGGCCGGCGGCACCAGGCAGTAGGTCTTGGCCGGCTCGGCGAAGGACAGCGACTCGTTGCTGTACTCACACTGCGACACGTCGTTGGCGTCCAGCACCTCGCCGACCTTGAAGGCCGCGCTCGGGTCGGTGCACTCGACGACCTTCAGCTCGTTGCTGCCGCCGGTGTCCTCGGCGTAGCAGGTGTCGGCCTTCAGCACGGCCATCATGCACAAGGTGCCGACGGTGCTCTCCGAGCCGCGGTTGCTGCGGGTGGTGGTGAGGGTGGTGTAGTTGCCCTCCGGGCAGCCGCTCGCGTTCTCGGCGGTGGCCACGATCTGGTAGTGGAAGTCCTCGGAGCCACAGTCGACGGTTTCGGTGTCGACCTCGTCGCCGGTGCCGGTCAGGACGGCACAGGTGCCGACCTGGTCCTCCATGCCCTTCTTGTCGAAGTAGCTGCGCCCGACGGTGAAGCCGAGGGCCAGGGCGACGACGACCACCAGGCTGATGACCGCGCTGAGGATGCGTCCGCCGACGCTCTTCAGGAAGCCACCGCCCTGCTGCGGCGCCTGCTGCGGCGCCTGGTTCTCGAACTGGATGCCACCGGGGCCGCCCACCTGGCCGCCGACCTGCGGCTGGCCCTGGGGGAACTGCTGGCCTCCACCCTGCGGGTACTGCTGGCCCCCACCCTGGGGGTACTGCTGGCCACCGTCCTGCGGGAACTGCTGACCGCCACCCTGCGGGTACTGCTCGCCTCCCTGGGGATACTGGCCGCCGGGCTGCTCGGGGTTGTTGCCGCCCGGGAACGGCGACTGGGGAGGTTGGCTCATGATCTGGGAATCCTTGGAGTTGTGACCTCGGTGTGCGAGGCAGAGACGTGATGCGAGCATGCAAGGCTCACGGGGCCGGGCGCGATCATACGCGAAGAAGGTGCACCCCGTCACCGCGGACCGTGGAATGGTGCAATTGGTCGGCCCAAAGGTGCCGGTCTGACCCTGGTCGATCGGACGGACCCGTGGCCCGATCCAGATCGGACCCGGTACCGTGTGGAGATGAGTATCGACATTCCCACCACCCAGGATTTCGCCGAACTCACCGAACAGCGAGCCGCGGCCAGTGTGACGATCTATCTGAGCGCTGCAGCCACGGGATCACGAGCCATCGCCCACGGTGTGGATGCGGCGAAAGTCGCCCTACGCAGTTCTGTCCATGATGCCCTCTCCGAGCTCAGCCGGGCCGATCTCTCCCGTGACGACCAGGAGAAGATCTCTGCGCACGTGAAGGAGTTGGAGTTCGACCACGGCTTCTGGGGGACCGGTGCCCGGAG
>DVLP01000045.1 GCA_018715445.1 Candidatus Avipropionibacterium avicola
TCGGCTGCTGTGGCCTGACGAATTGGCTCCGATCCGCCAAGCGAAGTTGTCCACAGATCTGCTTCGACAGCCCGACCACCCCCGATGCGGGGCAATCCTGCTGGGGTGATGACCGTTCCCCGCGTCCCGTACGGCGTGGCCCGCGCCCGCACCTTCCATACGCACGGCGTCACCCGGGGCCAGTTGCGCCGACTCGTCGAGCAGGGAGCGGTCCGACACCTGCGGCACGGGTGGTACCAGACCGACGACGCCGACCCCGACGTCGTCCGTGCCATCCGCCTCGGCGCCCGACTGAGTTGCCTCACGGTTCTGGGCCGGAGCGGCCTGTGGCTACCACCATGGGCCGGGCTGCACATCCGGTTCCCCGAACGCAGCCGCCGCGGCAACCGTCGACCTGTGCCCGCCGGCATGCACACGTGCACGCCCTACGGACCCCAGTCCCTCAAGGACTTCGGTGCGGTCGATCCGATCAGCCTTGCCCTGAGCGCCGCCGCCAGGTGCACCACGGCGGAGTACTTCGTCGCCATCCTCGACTCGGCCCTGCGCTCCGGTCAGTGGAGCCTCGACGACCTGACCCACGTGCTGCAGCACTGTCCCGGACACCTCCGGCAACTACTGACCCGCACCGGTCGAGCCGACTCCGGCACCGAGAGTCTGGTCCGGTTCCGCCTGGAGTCCTGCAACATCGCGGTGACGCCCCAGGTCGAGATCCCGAGCGTCGGCAGGGTTGACCTCCTGGTGGGACGGCGTCTGGTGATCGAGGTCGACAGCGTCGCCCACCACACCGGTCTCGAGGCCTACACCCGGGACCGGGAACGGGACCGCACCCTCGCCGCCCTCGGGTATGAGAGGATCCGGCTGACCTGGCAGCAGGTCATCCACGACTGGGACCGGGTGTTCGCCGACATCGTGGCGATCATCCCACGGGGCGACCATCTGCGGACGCCGAGGCTCCACTGACCGGTCGCGACGGGTCAGCGCCGACCGGTGGAGCCCCAGTCGTCAGCGGCTCAGTGGGAGATGGCCTTCTCGGCACCGGCCCCGGTCATCGAGCGGACCTCCATCTCGGCCTGCTTCGCCGACGGCTTCTCCTTCGACACCAGGGTGCCGATGATCGCAGCCAGGAAACCGACCGGGACCGAGATGATCGCCGGGTTGGTCAACGGGAACCAGTGGAAGTCGACCGAGGGGAACATCGCATTCTCCGCTCCCGACACCGCCGGGGAGAAGACGATCAGCACGATGGCCGAGACCAGACCGGCAATCATGCTCCACAGCGTCCCGTTGGTGTTGAACCGCTTCCAGTACAGCGAGAACAGGATCGACGGCAGGTTGGCGCTGGCGGCGATGGCGAAGGCCAGGGACACCAGGAAGGCGATGTTCTGTCCGTTGGCCGCGATCCCGCCGAAGACCGCCACCACCCCGATCACCACTGCGGTGATCCGCGCCACCCGGACCTCCTGACCCGACGTCGCGGTGCCCTTCTTGATCACCGAGTTGTAGATGTCGTGGGAGAAGGAGGCCGAGGCGGTGATCGTCAGACCGGCGACGACCGCCAGGATGGTGGCGAAGGCCACCCCCGAGATCAACGCCAGCAGCACCGTACCGCCGAGGTGGAAGGCCAGCAGGGGTGCCGCTGAGTTGGCCCCGCCCGGGGCACCGGAGATCTCCTCGGGACCGACCAGGTAGGCCGCCCCGTACCCCAGCACCAGGGTGAACAGGTAGAACGCCCCGATCAGTCCGATCGCCCAGGTCACCGAGCTGCGGGCCTCCTTGGCGGTCGGCACGGTGTAGAAGCGCATCAGCACGTGCGGCAGACCCGCGGCACCGAAGACCAGGGCAATCGCCAGGGAGATGAAGCCGAGCTTGGAGGCTCCCGAGGTGCCGTACTGCAACATCGGCTGCAGGACGCTCTCGCCCTCGGGTGAGGCCTCCACGGCTCGACCCAGCAGCCTGGACAGGTTGAACCCGTTGAGCGCCAGCACCCAGACCGTCATGATCGCGGTGCCGATGATCAGCAGGGTGGCCTTGATGATCTGGACCCAGGTGGTGCCCTTCATGCCGCCCACCAGGACGTAGACGATCATCAGCACGCCGACGATGAGGATCACCACACCCTGACCGAACTTGCTGTCGATGCCCAACAGCAGCGCGACCAGGCCTCCGGCGCCGGCCATCTGCGCCAGCAGGTAGAAGAACGAGACGACCAGGGTCGACAACGCGGCGACCAGCCGTACGGGGGTCTGTCGCATCCGGAACGAGAGCACGTCGGCCATCGTGTACTTGCCGGTGTTGCGCATCGGCTCGGCGACCAGCAGCAGCGCCACCAGCCAGGCCACCAGGAAGCCGATGGAGTACAGCAGCCCGTCGTAGCCGTACAGCGCCACGGCTCCGGCGATGCCGAGGAAGGAGGCGGCCGAGAGGTAGTCACCGGCGATCGCCAGACCGTTCTGTCGGCCGGTGAAGGAGCGTCCGCCCGCGTAGTAGCCGGCCGTACCTCCGCCGGAGCGGGAGACGCGCAGCACGACGACAAGGGTGACGATGACGAACACCCCGAAGATCGAGATGTTGAGGACCGGGTTGCCGCTCATCGCTGGTTCTCCTGCTCGTCGTTGAGGTCAGTGGGGTCGGTGGGGGTGCCCATGCCGGACGGGTTCGGGTCCTCGGCGATGGCGCGGGCCTCCTCGACCGGGACCTCGGTCTCCAGTTCCTCGCGCAGCGCGGTGGCGATCGGGTCGACCTTGCGGTTGGCGTGGCGGACGTACAGGCCGGTGATCAGGAAGGTCGAGACGAACTGCAGCAGCCCCATCGTGAGTCCGACGTTGAGGTTGCCGATCACCGGGGTGGACATGAACGGCTCGGCATAGGTGGAGAGCCCGACGTAGAGGAAGTACCAGACCAGGAAGACGACCGTCATCGGGATCGCGAAGGCCCGGAAGGTGAAGCGGAGCCTGCGGAACTCCGGGCTGGCCTGGACCCGTACGAAGTCCTCCGGCGTCGCGTCGAGCACCGGTGCCGACGCTGCGGGCCCGCCGGATGGGGTGGACCCGTCGGATGGAGTGGACATGGGGGAATTCCCTCCTCCTGGCTCACCACGGTGCGAGCCATGTTCCCTGCATCCTGCTCCCCCGTCGTGGGCTGTGTCCAGCCTGAATGCTCCGCGTGTCCCCGCCCCGGTTTTCGTGCGCGATCGATCTGGGCAATCGGTTCCCGTGGCCGGTTCCCGATCACTGGTGCATGTTTTCCGGGGTCAGAGGTCCCGCCCCTCGACGAGCTCGGGGATCGGGTCAGAGCCCCAGGAAACGCACAGGGCGGCCCGGTCGATGACCGGACCGCCCTGGAGGCGTCAAGAGGGGTGGGCGATCAGAAGCCCATGCCGCCCATTCCACCCATGCCGTCGTCACCGGCCGGAGCGGCAGGAGCCTTCTCCGGCTTGTCGGCGATCACGGCCTCGGTGGTGAGGAACAGCGCAGCGATCGAGCTGGCGTTCTGCAGCGCCGAGCGGGTCACCTTCGCCGGGTCGATGATGCCCGCACCGAGCATGTCGACGTACTCACCGGTCGCGGCGTTCAGGCCCTGACCGGCAGGCAGCGAGGCCACCTTCTCGACCACGACGCCACCCTCGAGACCGGCGTTGACCGCGATCTGGCGCAGCGGGGCCGCGGCAGCCTTCAGCACGATCTGGGCACCGATGGCCTCGTCACCGGAGAGCTCCTCCAGCGTGGCAGCCTTGGCAGCCTGCAGCAGCGCGACGCCACCACCGGCGACGATGCCCTCCTCGACCGCAGCCTTGGCGTTGCGGACGGCATCCTCGATGCGGTGCTTGCGCTCCTTGAGCTCCACCTCGGTGGCAGCGCCGACCTTGATGACCGCAACACCGCCGGCCAGCTTGGCCAGGCGCTCCTGCAGCTTCTCGCGGTCGTAGTCGGAGTCGCTGTTCTCGATCTCGGCGCGGATCTGCGAGACCCGTCCGGCGATCGCGTCGGACTCGCCGGCGCCCTCGATGATGGTGGTCTCGTCCTTGGTCACCACGACCTGACGGGCCTGGCCCAGCAGATCCAGGGTGACACCGTCGAGCTTCAGCCCGACCTCCTCGGACACGACCTGGCCACCGGTGAGGATGGCGATGTCGCCGAGCATGGCCTTGCGACGGTCACCGAAGCCCGGAGCCTTGACGGCGACGGACTTGAAGGTGCCCTTCAGCTTGTTGACGATCAGGCCGGCCAGTGCCTCGCCCTCGACGTCCTCGGAGATGACGGCGAGCGGCTTGCCCGACTGCATGACCTTCTCCAGGACCGGCAGCAGCTCCTTGAGGTTGGAGATCTTGCCGTTGACGATCAGGATGTACGGATCGTCGAGCACGGTCTCCATGCGCTCGGTGTCGGTGACGAAGTAGGGTGAGATGTAGCCCTTGTCGAAACGCATGCCCTCGGTGAGCTCGAGCTCGAGACCGAAGGTGTTCGACTCGTCGACGGTGATGACGCCTTCCTTGCCGACCTTGTCCATCGCCTCGGCGATGATCTCGCCGACCGCCGGGTCACCGGCGGAGATCGACGCGGTGGCGGCGATCTGGTCCCGGGTCTCGACCTCGGTGGCCAGGGAGATCAGCTGCTCG
>DVLP01000455.1 GCA_018715445.1 Candidatus Avipropionibacterium avicola
GAGCGAGCCGGCTGCGACATCAGGTGTGTTCCCCTGAAGCAGACCCCGGGACCCCCAGCGCTCCCCGAGCCCCGGCTCAGGGTGGCCGAACTCGCCCCGGTCGAGGGCGACCCGTACCCGGAGATCGCCTGGGGCGACCACTTCTTCTACCACGCCCCTGATGGCCAGGTCCCCCGGAACGAACAGCCGTACGCCACCATCGTCACCAAGAATTACCCCGGGGACACGGTCTGCGAGCTCGATGCACCCGGGCGGTGGCGGCTCAACATCCGGGTGGACCGCCGTCGCTTCACGACACTGCTCGGGGCCGAGCCCCGGATCGCGCCCGATCCGGCTGACTGGACCGCGACCGATGTGCTCCTGCCCCATCCGGTCCATCGCGCACAGGGCTGGGTCGCGATCACCGAGCCCGGCCCGCGGACCATGTCGCTGGCCGTCGACCTGTTGCGTGAGGCCCACGACGCAGCCGGTCGCCGAGCCCGGCGCCGGACCGGCGCTCAGTCCTGAGTCGCCTCGGCGACCCGGTCCAGGTCGGCGGGGCCGAAGGCGTACGGCAGGATCTGGCTCATCGGCAGGATCCCGCCGGGGGTGTCGAGCAGCATGTCCTGCCCGCCGAACTCGAAGAGCAGCTGACGACACCGTCCGCACGGCATCAGCACGCCGCCGGTCGCGTCGACGCAGGCGAAGGCCACCAGACGTCCCCCACCGCTGGCCTGCAACTGCGAGACCAGGCCACACTCGGCGCACAGCCCCACCCCGTACGAGGCGTTCTCGACATTGCAGCCGGTGACGACGCGACCGTCGTCGACCAGGGCGGCAGCCCCCACCGGGAACTTCGAGTACGGGACGTAGGCCCGGGTGCTGATCTGCCGGGCCGCCTCACGCAGGCCCTCCCAGTCGATGTCGGTCATGGCCTCATCCTGCCTTCTGGTACGGCACCCCGTCGGCGGCCGGCGCTCGGACCCGACCGATCAGTCCGGCGACCGCGATGATCGTGGCGATGTAGGGAAGGATGAGCAGGAACTGGCTGGGCACCGGCGTCGACAGCGACTGCAACTGCTGGGCGAGCTGGGTGACGAAGCCGAAGAAGACCGCCATCAGTGCGGCCCAGCCGGGATGCCACCGGCCCATGATCAGCGCGGCCAGGGCGATGAAGCCCGACCCGACCGTGATGTCCTTGATGAAGGCCCCGGTCTGCCCGATGGTGAACATCGCACCACCCAGACCGGCGAACACCCCACCGAGCAGGACGGCCTGCCACCGCATCGCCAGCACGTTGATGCCCACGGTGTCGGCGGCCTCGGGATGCTCCCCGACCGCTCGCACCTTCAGTCCCCAGCCGGTGCCGAAGATGAGCCACCACACGACCACCACGGCGATCCCGGCGAGATAGGCCAGGATCGTCTGCTCGAACAGCACCGGCCCCAGGAAGGGGATCCGGTGCAGCAGCGGGATGGAGATCGGCTGCAGCAGTGGTGCGCTGTTGAGGTCGCCGGCCCGCGGCGCCACCAACTGGTCGAACAGGAAGCCGGTGATCCCCGAGGCCAGCAGGTTGATGACCACGCCCAGCACGACCTGGTTGACCAGGAACTTCATCGCGAAGGCCGCCAACAGGCCCGAGGTCAGCACCGAGGCGATCACCGCCGCCAGCAACGCCAGCGGGATCGACTGGGTGATCGAGCCGATCAGGGAGGCCGCGAAGGCCGCCATCAGGAACTGTCCCTCGATGGCCACGTTGACCACACCGGATCGCTCACACAGCACACCGCACATCGCCCCGAGGACCAACGGGGTCGCCACGGCCAAGGTGCCGGCGAACTGACCGGACAGCTGGAACGGCAGGTCACGACCGGCGACCGCCCAGCCGAGGAACCCCACCACCACGAACAGTCCGGCCACGGCGCCGATCAGGCCCTTGACCCACCCGGGCAGGCGCGCCCCGATCACCAGCAGAACGGCACCGGCGACCAGGCAGACCACGGCGGCCGCGATCACGATCGGCAGGCCGGGCACCGACACCTCGGGAAGCTGGACCGCATCGAAGTAGCCACTCAGGGCGAAGCGGGCCTCACCCTGGGTGCTGGTGGCCAGCACGGCCATCACCACACCGAGCGCGGTGATCAACCCACCGGTCGACCACCGTTGGCGTCGGGCCGCCGCGGACTCGGTGACGGCCAGGTCGATGACCTCGTCGGCACCGGCAACCGTCGTGCTCATGCCAGACCTCCTGCCGGGACGTCGGCGCCGGTCGCGCGGCTGCGCAACATCGGCAACAACTTGCTGATCAGCAGCGGGGCCGCCACGAACAGCACGATCAGGGCCTGCAGCACGGTGGCCAGGGTCAGCGGGGTCTGGGCGACGCTCTGCATCGCCAGGCCACCGGAGTGCAACGCACCGAACAGCAGCCCGGCCAACACTGTCCCGAAGGGACGCGAGCGCCCCAACAGCGCCACCGTGATCGCGTCGAAGCCGATGCTGCCGACCAGCCCGAGGGACAACGGGTCGGGCAACCCGGTGATGCTGGGTGCCAACGCGGCCTGGACCCCCGCCAGGCCACCGAGCCCACCGGCGACCGCCATCGCGATCACCGTGGTGACCGACACGCTCATGCCCGCCGTGGCGGCGGCATGGGGGTTGATCCCGACGGCCCGGATCGCGAACCCGACCGAGGTGCGCTCCAGCAGGAACCAGACCGCCACCGCCGCGAGCACGGCCACCAGGAAGCCGACGTGCAGCCGGGTGCCGGCCAGCCGGGCGAAGGTGGCGTTCCAGTCGACCACCGGGGAGATCGGGTCGTTGCGACCCGGCCGCTGGAAGGCCGAGGTGGTCAGCAACCAGGCCAACAGCCCGGAGGCGATGTAGTTCAACATGATCGTGGTGATGACCTCATGGGCTCCGGCACGGGCCTTGAGCAGGCCGGCGATGCCACCCCAGACCGCACCACCGATGACGCCGAGGACCAGGGCGGCCACGCACTGCAGCACCAACGGCAGCGGCAGCGCGAAGCCCACCCAGGCCGACAGCACCGCACCCCAGATCGCCTGGCCCTGGGCACCGATGTTGAACAGTCCGGCACGGAAGGCGAGCCCGACGCCCAGCCCGGCACAGATCAGCGGCGCCGCCTGAGCCGTGGTCTCGGTGATCGGCCCGATCCCGCCGAGTGAGCCCTGAACCAGGGCGCGATAGGCCCCGTACACCTTGTCCCAGGCCGCACCCAACGCATCACCGGGACGACCGAAGAAGTAGCTGAACTTGGCCATCACGTCCAGATCCGAGACGACCATCAGGATCGCGCCGGCGATCAGGGCGAGCACGATCGAGACCAGGGTGGTGAGTGACTCGGCACCCAACCGGCGCCAGTTGATGCCCTGCGACGAGATCGGCGGTGCCACCGCTTCCAGCTCGACACTCTCCTGCTCTGCCTGGGATGCGGCCGGCGCGTGCTCGGCCAGCACCTCGGCGTCGGTCAGCTCCTCCCC
>DVLP01000456.1 GCA_018715445.1 Candidatus Avipropionibacterium avicola
ACCACGCAGCCAGTCAGATCGGCCATCGTCGCGCAGGCCGGGGTGTAGCTCTCGATGTCGCCGGTGACCCAGCCACCGCCGTGGAAGAACAGCAGCAGGTCCTCGCGGGTCCCCTCCTTCGGCTGGAACACCCGGACCGGGATCTGGTGGCTGCCGTCGTCCGACACGATCACCCGGTCCAGGGCCCGATAACGCGGCGCCGGCAGCGCCGCGAGCTGGCGCTGCAGCTTGCGGACCTTCTCGTAGTCCTCCCGCATGTTGACCCGCGGCGAGGCGAACAGGCTCAGCACCGCCCGCACCAACCGGTTCACCGGGGCGGGTCCGTCTCAGCAGCCTGATCCATGGCCCCAGCGTAGACGGCCCCACGCTCCCCGAGCCCGTCGAGGGGCCCACGATCCCCGAGCCGGTCCCCCCACGGCCCCCGAGCTCGTCGAGGGGCCACCGCAGGAGCCGACCCCTCACGTACTGATCGAACTGAGCAGCGGTAGCAGGGCCGGGCCGAACGCGCCCCCGAGTTGGTAGCACAGGTTGAACAGCCCGATCGCGACCGGGACGTCACGCTCATCGACGGAGTCGGTGGCGAAGGCGATGAGGACACCCTGGCCGCCGGCCGCGCCGACCTGGGCCAGGCCAAGGGCCAGCAGGAGGGTCACGGCCAATGGCGGAAACGCAACGAGCAGTTCCGCAGCCCCGATCCCGACCAGCAGGATGACCACGTGGCGTGGGGCGACCCGGTGCGCACGGGACGCCATCACCAGCGCGAGCCCGGCGCCGAGGAGCTGGACCACCAGCAGCGCGATCCCGACACCGTCCTCACTCCACCGTGACCCGTGGAGGAGCCGATGGGGCACGAGGTAGATCAAGGCGAAGTAGCCGGTGCCCAACGCCAGCACGAGGGCGCAGGCGCCGGTGAAGAAGCTGTTGCCCAGCAGGGAATGCGGGACGAACCCGTACGGCTTGGCCCGGGTCCACAGGACCAGCGCACCGGCGGACACGACAGCAGCGGCCAGGGCCGGTGCAGGGGCCGTCGGTACGGCGGTGAGGGCACCGCCCAGGGCCACGACCAGAGCCAGGCCCACCAGATCCACCGGGCGCGAGGAGGTGGCAGTCCGCGGGGCCCGGTGGAGCGTGCCGACCAGGCCGAGCAGACCCAGTGCCGGGAGCATGAGGCTCACCGGCCATCCGATCCATTCGGTGGCCAGTGATCCTGTCAGGCCTCCGATGGCGGCGACCGCTGCCAAGGAGGAGGTGATCAGTCCCATCCTGCGTGGTGTGCCGGCGAGGTTCATCGCGACCGCGATCAGACCTGCACTGCCCACGGCCTGCAGGCCTCGTCCGGGCAGCGCGAGGGCGATGTCCGTCGCGACGCCGAGGATGACGGTGCCGATGGCCATCAGGACCGTGCTCATCAGCAGGGTGGCCCGTAATCCCCGACGGGCCACCAGTGCGGCTGCCAGGGGTGCACCGATTGCGACCCCGAGTCCGTTGGTGGTGGCCAGCCAGGTGGCCGTGGCCAGGGTGACGTCGAGGGCTTCGGCGATCCGGGGCAGCACGATGGCGGGGGCGGTGAGGCCGAAGGCGCCCGGGGCAGCCAGCAGGGCCAGCCAGCCGGCGCCGACCCGTGGTGCCGACACCTTCTCGTCCCGGTGGATCGGGGTGTGGTGGGTGACCATGTCAGGCCGCCTTCGCGAACGGGTAGCGGCGACGGTGACGGGCCTCGCGCAGGGCCAGCCCCCACCAGGTGAGCTGGTCCAGGAAGCTTGCCGCCAGACGAGTGGTCAGCTCGACGTCGACCGGGTGGCCTCGGTCGTCGAAGTGGTCCGCCTGGTTGGCGAAGGTGATCGTGTCGCGGAGCGTGACGGCATGGAACTCGGTGAAGACCCCGCGGAGGGCGTCGATCGACTGCAGGCCCCCGGTCCGCCCGCCGTAGGAGACGAAGCCGATCGGTTTGAGCTGCCACTCGCCGTAGAACCAGTCGATCGCGTTCTTGACCGAGGCCGGGTAGCCGCGGTTGTAGACCGGAGTCACCACGATGAACGCCTCCGCCCTCTGCAGGCGCTGCCCCAGGGCGGCGACCGAGGCCGGCGGGGCATCGTCGTGCAGCACCGGGGGACAGTCGTGGTCGGCCAGGTCGATCACGTCGACCTCCAGGTCGTCGCGCTGGGCCGCCTGGTCACCGATCCAGCGAGCAGGGGTCGGGCCGAATCGGCCCGTACGGATGCTGCCGATCAGTACTGCGACGCGCAGTGGAGCGATGTGTTGGGTCATGGCCCACCTCTGATTGATTACTAGATGGTCATTCTAGAATATAGTGAGGTAAAGTGTGATCGGTCAAGCGAGGAGGGAGTGGACGGTGGCGGAGAAGCGGCGAGGCAGGCCCCGTGACGAGGCGGCCCGGGACCGGATCATGCAGGCAGCGACGGCGATGTTCCTGGCGGACGGCTATGCGACGACCACGGTCGGTGGCATCGCCGCAGAGGCCGGCGTCGCGGTGCAGACCGTGTACTCGGCGTACTCGTCCAAGGTGGGGGTGCTCTCCGCAGTGCACGACGTCGCGATCGCCGGCGACGAGACGACGCCGCTGCTGGATCGCGACTGGGCCACGGGTCTGGTCGAGCTCGGCTCGATCAGCGAGGCCTGGGGCGAAGCCGTACGGCACGTCGGGCGGGCAACCGCGCTGGTCGCCCCGATCTACGCCGTGATCGAGTCCGCCTCGGCCGATCCCGACGTGGCGCAGCTGCTCGCGACCCTGCGCGACCAGCGCCGCGAGTTCAGTGCCGTGCTCGCTGAGAGGTTGCTGTCACGGCCAGGTGTCGGCGCCGGAGTTGGTCCGCGTCGGGTGGCCGATCTGCTCTATGCCACCCTCAGCGTCGCCAGCTACATACCCCTGGTGGTCGAGTGCGGCTGGAGTCAGGACCAGTGGCAGGACTGGGTCCAAGGCGTTGGGGAGCGCGAGTTCGCCCCACAGTGAACTCGGGCCCCGAGCCGCACCCCACGACCCCCGAGCCGCACCCCACGAC
>DVLP01000457.1 GCA_018715445.1 Candidatus Avipropionibacterium avicola
CCACTGCGCTGTTGGGACACCCGACTTTTGAGTCAAACTGATTTTGAGTCAGCGCACCGCCCGAGAGATCGCGCGCCGAACGATGTGAACCCGCCACAGCACTGGCCAGCCGACGCTGCGCCCCAGAGACGCTCCCGCACCGCAGAAACGAGAATCGGCCCCTGCGGGAGTTCCGCAGAGGCCGACCAAAGTCCCAGGTCAGCGGACCAAACGCTTAGCAACTGATGGTAGATCGGAACTCGTCCGACGAGCCCAACAGGAAGTCGAGAAGATAAAACCCCTGGTCAGAGGCGCTTTTTAGACGTTGAATCTGAACTCCACGACGTCGCCGTCCTGCATCACGTAGTCCTTGCCCTCCAGCCGGACCTTGCCTGCTGAACGGGCAGCCACCATCGACCCGGCAGCGACCAGGTCGTCGAAGGAGACGACCTCGGCCTTGATGAAGCCCTTCTCGAAGTCGGTGTGGATGACCCCGGCCGCCTGCGGAGCGGTCCAGCCCTTGCCGATGGTCCAGCCGCGGGCCTCCTTGGGTCCGGCGGTCAGATAGGACTGCAGGCCCAGGGTGTCGTAACCGACGCGGGCCAGGACGTCGAGTCCAGGCTCCTCGATCCCCATGTCAGCAAGGAACTCGGTGGCTTCCTCGGGCTCCATCTCGGAGAGTTCGGCTTCGATCTTGGCGTCGAGGAAGATCGCCTCGGCCGGTGCGACGAGCTCGCGCATCCGGGCCTTGAGGTCCTCGTCGGCCAACTCGTCGGAGTCACAGTTGAAGACGTACAGGAAGGGCTTGGCCGTCAGCAGGAAGAGCTCTCGCAGCGGTTCCAGGTCCAGCCCCGCGGCGAACACGCCCTTGCCGGACTCCAGCACCTGCTGGGCCGCCAGCACCGCCTCGACCACCTCACGGCGGTCCTTGTTCATCCGGGCTTCCTTCTCCAACCGGGGAAGGGCCTTCTCGATGGTCTGCAGATCGGCCAGCACCAGCTCGGTGTTGATGGTGTCGAGGTCACTGGCGGGATTCACCCCGCCGTCGACGTGGGTGACGTCGGCGTCACGGAAGACCCGGGTCACCTGACAGATCGCGTCGGCCTCACGGATGTGGGACAGGAACGCATTGCCCATCCCCTCCCCCTGGCTCGCGCCACGCACGATGCCGGCGATGTCGACGAAGCTGACCGTGGCCGGCACGATCCGCTCCGAGGAGAACACCTGCGCCAGTTTCGGCAGCCGGGAGTCCGGCACGCCGACCACGCCCACATTGGGGTCGATGGTCGCGAACGGATAGTTCGCCGCCAGGACGTCGTTGCGGGTGAGCGCGTTGAACAGGGTCGACTTGCCCGCGTTGGGGAGTCCGACGATACCGATGGTGAGTGCCACGTCTGCCGAGCCTACCGGTCAGGGCCGCGATTCGCTCAGCGCAGTCCGGCCACGGCTCCGGCGAGCGCCTCGAGCCGGTCCAGCAGGGCCACGATCTCGTCCTCGCGTCGCTCCAAAGGGGTGAAACGGCCCTCGGAGTCGAACTCGGTGAACATCGAGGCCGACAGCTGCTCACGGATCGCGTACAGGTGGGCGTTGGCGACGACGGTGCGCCAGTGCTCCACGGCCCGCACCCCCGCGTCGGCCCCGTACGAGACGAAGGCGACGGCCTTCTGTCCCCACTCGGGATAGATCGAGTCGAAGGCGTTCTTGAACGCCCCCGGCACACCGTGGTTGTACTCCGGGGTGACGAAGACGAAGCCGTCGTAGCCGTCGATCGTCTCGCTCCACGCCCGGACCTGGGGGTCGCTGTACTGGCGCTGGGCGGCACCGGGGACCACCGGGTCGGTCAGGATCGGCAGGTCGAACGTCGCCAGGTCGACCAGTTCGTAGGTCGCCTCACGCCCGGCGGTGCGCTCCAACACCCAACGGGCCACACCTTCACCCTTGCGTCCTTGACGCACGCTGCCGATCACGATGGCGATCTTCACTGGGGCCAGTCCTCTCCTTGGGGTTCGCGCCCATGGTACGGGCCGGCGCCGGTGTCAACGGCGTCGCCCACCCCGTCGTCGCGGGGCCGGCCCGGTCGTCCCGCGCACCTGCAGCTCAGCGTCCATGGTGACGTTCTCGACCGGGGTCGAGGCCATCAACTGGCTCAGCAGGCCGACCGCGGCATTGCCCAGCTCCGGGCCCGGCACGGTGATGGTGGTCAGCTGAGGCGTCATCACCTGCGACATCAGGACGTCGTCACAACCGACCACGCTGATGTCCTCGGGGACAGAGACCCCCACCTCGGCCAGGCCGTCAATGATCCCGGCGGCGGTGTAGTCGTCGATCGCCATGATCGCGGTGGCGCCGGTCTCCAACATCTCCCCGACGCGATTGCGCCCGCGCAGGTAGCCGGACTGGCGCCGACGGCCCTCGATCAGCTCGATCCCCGGGCGAGCTTCGGCCCAGCGACGCAGCGCCGAGCTGCGCCGTTGCGCCACCCAGGACTCCGAGGGTCCGCGATCGAGCAGGATCCGGCGATGTCCCAGCTCCACCAGGTGTTCGGCGGCCTCCAGGTGGGCCCCGATCGCGTGGCAGGTGACCGAGGCCAGCCCCTGGACCACCCGATTGATCAGCACCGTCGGGGTCTTGCCGATCGCGGCCCGCAGGTCGGGGGTGCGGGCCCACGGCGAGGCCATGATCATGCCGTCCACGTTCTGCACCACGCGGCGGATCAGCTCGTGCTCGGGACGCCCACCCGAACGGGCATCGACGAGCAGGACGGCCGAGTCCAGGACGTTGGTGGCATGCTCGACCGCTCGCACCAGTGGAGGGAAGAACGGGTTGGTGATGTCGCCGACCAACAGCCCGATCAGGCCCGTACGCCCGGTGGCCAGGCTCCTGGCCAGGCGACTCGGGGCGTACCCCTTCTGGGTGGCCAGGTCGAGGATGCGCTCCCGTACCGACTCGCGGACCAGATCAGGCCGCGAGAACGCTCGCGACACCGTCGAGGGTGACAGGCCGAGCTCGGCGGCCAACGAATAGATCGTGATGTCCTGCGTGCTCGACGCGTGGTGGCCCTCCTGCTGCATCACCCCATCCTTCCCGAACGCCACCCGTCCCGCCAGCGACTCACAACGTCAGGAAGGCGGTGGCAGCCCGGGCCAGGCTGTAGGGGTCGTCGGCGCCGGCCAGTTCCCGGGCCGAGTGCATCGACAGCAGTGCGATCCCGACGTCGATGGTCGTGATCCCCAGCCGGGTCGCGGTGATCGGACCGATCGTCGACCCACAGGGCAGGGCGTTGTTGGACACGAAGTCCTGCGTCGGGACCTGGGCACGATCACAGGCCGTGCGCCACAGCGCCGTGCCGACCGCATCGGTGGCGTAGCGCTGGTTGGCGTTGAGCTTCAACAAGGTGCCGCGGTTCGGCAGCGGCTGGTTGACGGGGTCGTGATGGCCCACGTAGTTCGGGTGGACGGCATGGCCGGCATCGGCCGAGAGGCAGACCGAGGCCGACAGCATCCGCCGCAGCCCGTCCGCGTCGCGCCCCAGGCCCGCAGCGATCCCGGACAGCACGTCGGCCAGCACGGGGCCGCCGGCCCCCGAGCGACTGCCCGAACCGACCTCCTCGTGGTCGAAGCCGGCCAGCACGGTGATCGCCTCGGTGTCGGTGGCCTCGATCAGCGCCGTCAGCCCGGCGTGGACACTCGAGAGGTTGTCGAGCCGGCCACAGGCCAGGAACTCGTCGTCAGGGCCGAAGACCGCGCCCCGAGCCGTGTCGAAGGAGACCACGTCATAGCCGAGCACTGAGCCCGGGTCGATGTCGGCCAGCCCGGCCAGATGCGCCATGATGTCGGCCTCGGGATCGAGCCCCCACACCGGCATGGTCTGGCCCTGCTTGTCGAGCTGGACCCCCTTGTCGTTGACCCCGCGGTCCAGGTGGATCGCCAACTGCGGGATCCGCATGATCGGACCGGTCCGGACCAGGTGCTCCGTCCCGTCGGCGGTCACCAGCCGACCGGCCAGACCGAGCTCACGGTCCAGCCAGGAGTTGAGCAACGGACCGCCGTACACCTCGACCCCGAGCCCGGACCATCCGGCCGTGGTGACGCTGGGCGCCGGCTTCAGCTTGAACGCGGGCGAGTCGGTGTGGGCCCCGAGGATCGAGAAGCGACCGTCACCGACGACCTCCTGCGGGATCCGCCACGCCAGCAGCGCACCGTCGCGGACCAAGTAGTGCCCACCGGGGCTCGCATCGAACGGCTCGGCCTCGTCCTGACGCCGGAACCCGGCCTCCTCCAGGCGCCGGGCCCCTTCGGCCGCGGCATGGAACGACGACGGCGAGGCCGCCACGAAGTCGATCAGGTCATCAACGTGACCACGCACGGCCGAGGACGGGTGGAGGGCACGGATGGGGCGGGTGACGATGGCAGACATGCCACCATCCAACCACCCCACCCGCGGCCTCCGTACGACCGGAGCGTGGTGTCGAGTCAGGCGTAGGCGCGGACGCCGATGATGTGACTGTTCGGCGCACCGTTGGTGGCCAGGCACTGCACCCGGACCGCCTCCACGCTCACCGGCTCCGAGAGCAGGTGACGGTGGTGACGGTGCCGGTTGTCACGGACCTCGGCCACGGTCTGCCACTGCCCGTCCGAGCGGACCTGGAGGTCGTAGTCACGGACCAGGCTGGGCAGCGACTCCCACGGCGTGCGGTGGTGATGCAGATTGATCAGGTCGATCCGGACGTCGTCATCGAGCACCACCTGCAGCTCGCTGACCTTGACCGGATCGTCCCAGTCCAACTGCAGGTACGGCGTCGGGTCGCCGTCCTGACCGGCCGACGCCCACATCTGCGGACCACCGTAGGGGCGGGCGTAGGGGCTGATCACCTTGTCCGGCGAGAAGGCCGCGGTCGGATCGGCGAACCGGACAGCGACACCCTCGAACTCCCAGACCGGCTTCCACTCACGGAACTGCTCGGTCCAGGCGTCGTCGGGGCCGAGGTTGCGACGCAGCATCACCAACATGCCGGGCAGGATCCGGTCCCCGAGCCACAGCCGCAGGCGAGGATCGGCCTTCACCACCACCACAGCGGTCCTGGCCTGGTCGACCTCGAGGTCGGCGTCCAGCTCGACCCACTGCTTCTCCCCCGCCGACACCGAGACGGTGCCGGTGCGGACCAGCTCGTCGGGCAGGTAGTTCCGCTCGGCAGCGGTCAGCCAGACCTCGAACTCGATCTCCATGTCCTCGGCCACGTCGAGCAACAGCTCGATCCGCCCCAGACCGGGATCGGCCGGCAACATCAGGGCCAGGTCGGAGGTGAACTCGACCGTCTCGCCCGAGGGGTTCGCGGTCGGCAACGTCAGGCTCGACGACGCACTCACCCGGGCGCGGCGGGCCAGGTCGGCCTCGTCGCGGTGCTCCAGCCCGATCGTCGAGCTGTCGTTGCGCACCATGGCATTGCGCATCAGCTCGAACTGCTCGGTCGCCAGTTCCCGCGGGCTCACTCCCTCGTTCTGGGCGACGGCGGCGGCCAGGCCGGCTGCCTCACCAAGGGCACCACAGGTCGCCATCACCCGGGTGGAACCGAAGGCGACGTGGGAGGCCGAGATGTTGCGGCCGGCGAACCACAGGTTCTTGACGTTGCGCGAGTACAGGCTGCGCAGCGGCACGTCGTAGGTACCCGGCGGGTGCCAGTGCATCGAGCCCTTCTCGGTGGCGTACACCCCGCCCGGCGGGTGCAGGTCGATCGACCATCCGCCGAAGGTGACGGCATCGGCGAAGTCGGTCTGCTCCAACACATCCTGCTGGGTGAGCACGTGGTCGCCGACGAAGCGACGGTACTCACGCTTGCCCGGAACCGCTCCGATCCATTCCAGGGTGAGGTTCTCGACGTCGGAGAACTCGCCGGAGTTCTTGATGTGGTCCCAGATGCCGTAGACGACGGCCTGCAGCTCGTCGCGCACCCGTTCGTTGTCGGAGACGATGTCGAACTCGCCACCCCACTCGATCCACCAGAACGCACATCCCTTGGCCCGTTGGTTGATCACGCGATGCTTGGGGATGGCGGTCTGCGAGATGTCGACCGCGAAGCTGGGTGGCACGAACTTCGACGGTTCGCCGATGTCCTTGCTGTAGAACAGGATCGTCGATCCGAGGGTGTTGTTGTCGGGCACCTCGGGCGCCCACGACTCGTTGTAGGTGGCCTGCGGTTCGCGGCCCAGCATGTACTCAGCACCGGCGAGGTGGCCGACGATGCCGTCGCCGGAGCAGTCCACGAAGGCCTCGGAGGTGTAGGTGATGACCTTTTCGCTGCCCTGCTGCCACCCGACGACCGAGGTGACCTCGACCGGCTGGTCGGGATCGTTGCTCTCGCTGGTGGTGACTTCCTGGACGTTGGTGTTCAACCACAAGGTGATGTTGGGCTCGGCGTTGACGGCCTCGAGCAGCACCAGGTCCCAGTAGTACGGGTTGCCCTCCGGGTTGGTGAACTGGTTCTCCAACCACAGCTCACCCATGATCCCGGTCTCACGGGCGTACGACTGGGCGCCGTGCGCGGTCGCACCACAGACCCACACCCGGATCTCGCTGGAGGAGTTGCCTCCCAGCACGGGGCGGTTCTGGACGAGGTTGACCGTACGGCCCTGACGAGCGGCAGCGATGGCGGCGCAGACACCGGCCAGGCCGCCGCCGATGACGGTCAGGTCGGCGGAGCTGTCGAGGTGAATCAGTGAGCGGGGCGGGGCGGCCGCAGTCTCGGACGGGGTGCTGGATTCGGACATGGGGGCAGATTCCTCCTTGTACGTCATGCGTCCACGGTCGCGATGACGGATTCGATGCGACGACGGGCGTCGTGCAGGACGAGTTGCAGGTCTCGGTGGTCGACGGTGTGCGGGCCGGCGATGGCCAGGGCGAGCGGATGCTCACCGGGGACCGCCAACGGGATCGCCGCGCTGAGCGAGTTGACGGTCCAGCGGTCCAGGACCAGGACGTCGTGGTCGACCGACTGTCGCGCGGTCTCCAGTGCGCTCTCCTCGTCGGCCGGCAGTCCCGGGCCCCCGACCCATCCGTACCGGTCACGGGAGCGGCGCAGAGCGCTGAGCGCCTCCTCCCGAGGCAGGTCCACGAGCAGGCGCAGCGCCGCCGAGGACATGTGCAGGGGGAAGGACAGGCCGGTGACCGGTTCGGTGCCGGCCTGGGCACGGACCAGGTAGATCAGCTCACCGTGCACGTGGGCGCAGACATTGACGTGGTCGGCCGGGCGGGACTGGGCGATCTCGGCCACCAACGGACGTAGCGCGGAGACCAGCGGAAAAGCGGTCGCGACCCGCGAGAACTGCAGCATCCGCAGCGCCGGGACGTTGCCACCGCGGACGCGGGCGACGTAGCCGTTGTCGATGAGGGTCCGCAGCAGACGCGACACCGTGCTCTGGTGCAGTCCGACGCTTCCGGCGATCTCGCCTCCCGACAGCGGGCGTCCCTGCGCGAGCAGGAGATCCAGGATCTCCAACCCGTGCGCGAGGGCCTGTACCCCCGTCTCGCGACGATCCGCCATATTGCGCACTGTACACGGATTGAGTTGCGCCATGCGCATTACGCACAGTGATCTTGCTCCTCGGACCGTCATGGGCGTGTGCCGGACGGGACTGTCAGTGCCGGCAGGCAGGATGACCGACATGGAGATCTCCACGGTCCTCGCCCTGCTGATCGGTGTGCTGGTCGGCGCCGGCGCCGCCCTCGCGCTGCACCGTGCTCGGCGCCAGGCCGAGGTGGCGCGCGACGATGCCGAGACCGAGCGTGCCCGGGCCGAGGTGTCGGAGGCCCGCCGGGAGTCCGCCGCCGCCCGGGAGGAGACCGCCCGCGTGCGGTCCGAGACCGAGCGGCTGCGTGCGGACACCGCCGCGGCCCGGACCGAGACGGCCGAGGCGATCGCCGCTCGCGCCGAGCTCAGCGCCACGCTGGCGGCGACCCAGACGAAACTGACCGCCGCCGATCGACGGGCCGTCGAGGCCGAGGCCAGGGCCGACCAGATCGCGGCCGACCGGGAGGCCCAGCTCAACCAGTTCAAGGTGTTGTCGGAGTCGACGCTGGAGGCCCAGGGTCGCAAGGCCGACCAGAGTGCCGATGCACGGCTGAAGGCGACCGAGCAGCTGATGGGCCCGGTGGCCGAGGGGCTGCGGCAGTTGCAGGACCGGCTGACCGCCGTCGAGAAGGACCGGGTCGCCCTGTCCACCGATCTGCGCAACCAGGTGCAGGCCGTCCAGGCCACCGGTGAGCACCTGCGCCGCGAGACCCATGCCCTGGTCACCGCGTTGCGCAAGCCCCAGGTCCGCGGCAACTGGGGTGAGCTCCAGCTGAAGAATGCGGCCGAGTTGGCCAACATGCGTCAGCACTGCGACTTCGACGTGCAGCACAGCACGACCACCACTGGCGGGGCCGGCATCCGGCCCGACATGCGGGTCAACCTGTCGGACGGCAAGTGCCTGTTCGTCGACTCGAAGGTGCCCCTGGAGGGGTTCCTCGACGCCCACGACTCCGACGACGACGGGGTCCGCGAGGCAGCACTCGACCGGTTCGGCGCCGCTGTGCGGTCCCATGTCGACCAGCTGTCGGCCAAGCAGTACTGGGCCGTCGACGACCAGACCCCGGAGTTCGTCGTGATGTTCCTGCCCAGTGAGGCACTGGCGGCCGAGGCCCTGGGTCGGATGCCCGACCTCCACGAGTACGCGGCCCGCAAGGGGATCGTGATCGCCTCCCCGTCCACCCTGATCGCCCTGCTGCGGACCGTCGCCCACAGCTGGAAGCAGTCCGCGCTCGCCCAGAATGCCAAGGAGGTGGCCGATCTGGGTCGCGAGCTGTTCCAGCGCCTTGCCACGATGGGCGGGCACTTCGACCGACTGGGCCGCCAACTCACCGGCGCGGTGACGGCCTACAACAAGACGCTCGGATCACTCGAGGGCCGGGTGTTGGTCGCCGCCCGACGGCTGAACGAGCTCGACGTCACCGATGCCGAGCTCGCGGCGCCGGGGCGGGTCGATCCCCTCCCCCGTCAGGTGACCTCCCCTGAGCTGGTCGAGGACGCCAGCCAGGTCACTCCGATGATCGGCCGCGGCGAGGCGACCCTGCCCGAGGCCTCGGCCCTGGTCCGTCCCGATCCCGCCCTCGACGACCTGGCCGACGACACCCTCCCGCTCGACCCGCCGTCACACCAGCGACGCAGCAGCTGACCCACGCCCGCCGAACCCACGCCCCGCCCAGTTCAGCTCGGACGGACCACCGTGCCGTCGGCCAGCACGAGCCGTACGCCCTCGGAGAGCACGACACCACCGGTGACCGCCGCCGGGAACCGCCACCGGCCGGACTCCGCCCCCTCGGTGTCCAGGGTCACGACCAGGCCGTGCTCGGCGATGACCAGGTAGCCGTCTCGGGGCGCGGGCACCACGGCGACCACTCGGTCACCGATGACGGCACGGAACCGCAGCTCACCGTCGGGGTCCAGTGAGCTGACATGGAACCCGGTCGTGCCGACCACGATCTCGGCCCCGACGCCGTCGTGGAAGCTACCGCTGCACAGATCGGTGACCTGCCCGCCGACATCGCTCACCCACTGCTCGGTGAAGGTGCCGTCGGCGTATGCGTAGGTGCGCACCACGTTCTGCTTGGTGCCGTAGACGATCAGCGGTGAGTCGCCCTCGCGCTCCTGCAACCCGACGGCGGTGAAGCCCGGTCCTCCTGCACTACCACCACGGCTCTCGGCACCGTCGTCCCAGACCGACGGGTAGAAGTACTCCAGGGCGAGGGCACCCTCGTCCACCCCGTCGCCGTCGAGGTCGGCGAAGACCGCGTCCTCCACGCCGTAGAAGTAGTGCATGGTCTCGTGCTGGATCTCCCCGGTGGACCAGTCCAACCCGTACACCCAACGGAACTGGGTGCCCACCATCAGCCACGGTGCCTTGTCGGCTCCGTTGACCCAGCCGAGACGGACGACGGTGACCCCGAGCAGGTTGCCCTTCTGCTCGCGCCGCGCTGGATCGTCGGGGATCGCGCAGCTCCAGGCCTTGGTGCCGTCCGGCGCGAAGGCGTGCACCTGGTACCCCTCGGTGGCCACCACGACCAGT
>DVLP01000046.1 GCA_018715445.1 Candidatus Avipropionibacterium avicola
GGCTGGTGACCGCCTCATCGCCCAACTCGGCGGCCAGCAGCCCCCGGACCGTACCGGTCAGCTCGGGATCGTTGATGGTGAGCGGGAAGGTGGAGATCTCCTCGATCGTCGGCTCCGGTGCCCCCGAGGCCGCCGCCTCGGCGTTCAACACCCGGCGGGCCGCGGCGGTGACGTGATCGCGTACGGACTGGTCGTGGTGACGCATGTTGACGGTGAAGACCGCCGTGTCGGGGATGACGTTCTCCTTCGTGCCGGCGTGGAAGGTCGCCACTGTCAGCACCGACAGGTCGCGGGCCGACACCTCCCGGGTGATCACCGACTGCAGCCTGACCACCATGTGGGCCGCCAGCAGCACCGGGTCGAGGGTCTTCTCCGGGCGGGATCCGTGGCCGCCGTGCCCGTGGACGGTGACCCGCCAGGAGTCCGCCATCGCCATCGCCAGACCGGGGGTGACATGGGCGGTGCCGGCCCGGCCGCCACTGACGTGCTGCCCGAAGACGGCCACCGGACGAGGGGCGATCTCCCACAATCGGTTGTCCACCATGGATTGCGCGCCCTCACCGGTCTCCTCCCCGGGCTGGAAGATCATCACGACGGTGCCCTGCCACTGGTCGCGGTGCTCGGCCAGGTAGGTCGCGATCCCCAGCCCGCAGGTGATGTGGATGTCATGCCCGCAGGCGTGCATCACCGGGGAGGTCGTCCCGTCCGGCAGGGTCCCGGTGGCCGTGCTGGCCCAGGCCAGCCCGGTCTCCTCGCGGACCGGTAGACCGTCCATGTCGGCGCGGAAAGCGACCACCGGGCCGTCTCCGTTCTCGAGCCAGCCCACCACACCGGTGTCGCCGACGCGGTGGGTCGTGCAGCCCAGGGAGGACAGCCGTTGCTCGACCAGACCCGCGGTGCGGTGCTCCTGCATGGACAGCTCGGGGTGGGCGTGGAGGTCGCGATGGATCTCCAGCAGCGAGTCGATCAGGGTCGGGGGGACGTCAACGGCCATGGCTGCTCCTTCGGTGGACTGGCTCCATCATGGCCGACCGATAGGCTGGAGCGGTGTCGGTCTCGGAGCTGTCGGACAGTGCCCAGAACTATCTGAAGGTGATCTGGGCCCTGCAGGAGTGGAGTGACGCCCCGGTGACCCCGTCCGCGATTGCGGAACGGATCGGGCTCAGTCTGTCGACGGTCTCCGGCGGTCTCGGCAAGCTGTCGGACCAGGGCCTGGTCGACCACCAACGCTACGGCGCGGTCGAGCTCACCGAGCAGGGGCGCCGTCACGCGGTGGCGATGGTGCGTCGCCACCGGCTGATCGAGACCTTCCTGGTCCAGGTGCTCGACTACCGCTGGGACCAGGTGCACGACGAGGCCGAACGGCTCGAACATGCCGTCTCCGACCTGCTCATCGACCGGCTCGACACCCATCTGGGCCACCCTCGGCGTGATCCCCACGGTGACCCGATCCCCGGCCGGGACGGTCGGGTGAGCGTGCCGGACGCGATGGTGCTCACCACCCTCGCCGACCACGACGGCACCGAGGTCACCGTGGAGCGGGTCTCCGACGACGACCCGAACCTGCTGGTCCACCTGGCCGAGCAGGGCATCCTGGTCGGCACCCGGTTGGAGGTACGGTCCGCGCCGCCCTACTCCGACGCGGTCGAGGTCCGGGTGGTCGGTGCGACCGGGACGGTCGCGCTGGGGCGGGTGGCCACCGACGCGGTCTGGGTGTCGGTCACCGACTGAGCTGCCCGGTTCGTACGACTACGGCCTGCCGGGACCGAGCGCAGCCGGGTGACGACGAAGACCGCGGCGAAGAGCAGCCCCTGGGCGAGCACGACCATCCCGCCCGGGGCGGCATCGAGGTGGTAGCTGGCCCAGATCCCCACCACCGCGCACCCGGCTGCGGTGGCCGGCGCGATCCACAGTATCGTCGAGAACCTCTTGCTCAGCAGGGAAGCCGTGGCTCCGGGGATCACCAACATGGCCACCACCAGGACCACCCCGACGGCCTGCATCGCCACCACCGAGGTGAGCGCGAGGATGCCGAGCAGCAGCGCGCCCAGACGACGGGGATTGAGCCCGATGGCGTGGGCATGGACGGGGTCGAAGGCGTACAGCACCAAGTCCCTGCGCTTGAACAGCAGCAGGGTGGTCGCCACCGCCGCGAGCACGACCACCTGGACGAAGCCGGCCAGCGAGACCCCGAGCAGGCTGCCGAAGATGATGTGGCCCAGGTCGACCTGGCTCGGGGTCAGTGAGACCAGCACCAGCCCGAAGGCGAACAGGGTGGTGAACACGATCCCGATCGCGGCATCCTCCTTGATCGCCGAACGGTCCCTGACCACCCCGATCAGCCCGACGGCGGCCAGCCCGAAGGCCAGCGCTCCCACGGAGAACGGGGCACCGAGCAGATAGGCCAGCACGACACCGGGCAGCACCGCGTGCGAGACCGCATCGCCCATCAGCGACCACCCCATCAGCACCAGCCAGCAGGACAGCAGGGCGCACACGATCGCCGCGATCACCGTGGTCGTCAGGGCGACCACCATGAACTGGTACGAGAAGGGCTCCAGCAGGATGTCGATCATCGTGCCCCCTCGACCACCAGGTCGGCTCCGCCGAAGGCCTGGACCAGCACCTCGGGGGCCAGCACCTCGGACGGTGTGCCGTGCCGGATCACCTTGTGGAGCAGCAGGAAGGCCTCGTCGGCGAGCGCGGGCAGGGCCTGCAGGTCGTGGGTGGAGACCACCACGGTGGTGCCGTCGGCGGCCAGTCGGCGCAGCAGCGCGATGATGGTGGCCTCGGAGGCCTTGTCGACTCCGGCGAAGGGCTCGTCGAGCAACATCACGGTCGCGCCCTGGGCGATCCCGCGGGCGACGAAGGCCCGTTTGCGTTGGCCTCCCGACAGTTGGCCGATCTGGCGGGTGGCGAGGTCGCCGAGCCCGACGGCGTCGAGGGCGTCGGTGACGATCCGGCGGTCGGCTCGCCGCGGATGCCGGGACGGGCCGAGGTGGCCGTAACGGCCCATCATCACCACATCCCTCACCGAGACAGGGAAGTTGGGGTCGATCGCCTCGTTCTGTGGGACATGGCTGACCAGGCCGAGTCGACGGGCGGCGGCAGGTGGGTGGCCGTGGATCCGTACCTCACCGGACTCGGGTCGGACCAGCCCCATGATGGTCGAGAACAGCGTCGACTTGCCGGCGCCGTTCATGCCGATCATCCCGCAGACCCGGCCCGGCTCGACGGTGACGCTGGCCCGGTCCAGGGCGAGCACGTCGCCGTACCGGACGGTGACCTCGGTGACCTCGACGGCAGGTGGGGTGGGGGTCATGGGTGGCCTCCGGTCAGTCCCTCGACGATCCGGGTGACGTCGTGGCGGATCAGGTCGAGATAGGTGGGCACCGGGCCGTCGGGGGCCGACAGCGAATCGACGTGCAGGGTGCCGCCGAAGCGTGCCCCGGTCGCCTCGGCCACGCGTTCCATCGGCCCGGGCGCGACCGTCGACTCACAGAAGACCGCCGGCACCGACCGCTGCCGTACCAGGTCGATGGCGCGGGCCACCCGGCGCGGCGTGGCCTCCCGTTCGGCATTGACCGGCCACAGGTAGGCCTCGGTCAGGCCGGTGTCGCGGGCCAGGTAGCTGAAGGCCCCCTCGCAGGTGACCAGGACGCGGCGCTCGGGCGGGATGGTGGCCAGGGCCGTCACCGTCTCGGTGTGCAGGGCCTCCAGCTCACCGCGATAGCGCTCGGCATTGGCCCGGTAGTCCGAGGCATGGGCGGGGTCGAGGTCACTGAAGGCCTCGGCGATCACGCTCACGTACGACTGGGCGGCGCGCGGGCTCATCCACGCGTGGGGGTTGGGCGTGCCCGGGCGGTCGGCGATGTCGATCGGGTCGACCCGGGCACTGACGACCACATGGGCGACGTCGAGACGGTCGACGAACTGGGCGAACCACGCTTCCAGCCCGAGGCCGTTGTCCAGGATCAGGTCGGCATCGCTGGCGCGGCGCAGGTCGCCGGGGGTGGGTTCGTAGCCGTGGATCTCGGCACCGGGCTTGGTGATCGACTCGACCCGGAGGTGGTCCCCGGCGACGACCCGGGCCATGTCCGCCAGCACCGTGAAGGTGGTCAGGACGAGCCGGCGGGGGTCGGCCTCGGTGGCAGCACCGGTGGCCCGGGTGCACCCTGCGGCGAGCAGGACCACCGCGAGCAGTGCCGCCACCGGTCGTACGGACATCACACCCCCTGAAGTTCGGTGCACCAAACTTTAGCAGTGTGGTGCACCGAACAGTCAGGGGGCTGTCGCGGCGACCGAGGGTGGAACCTCAGTCGATGGCGGCGATCGCTTCCTCGATCATTGGCACGTAACGGTCGATCGCCCACGGCACGGTGAGGGGATTGATCATCGACGACCCGGTCACGAACGACTGGTCGGTCGGCGCGACCTCGGCGCCCGCGGCGATGGCCGGGATCGCCGAGTAGACCGGGTGGGCGTGCATCTGCTCGCGATTGGTCTCGTCGGAGTAGAAGGTGAAGATCAGGTCGACGTCGTCGAGCCGGTCGGCCTCCTCCAGGCTGAACAGCGCCGAGTCGGTGCCCTCGACCTCGTGCTCCCGCATCTCCTCGACGAACGGGGCGACCTGCAGGCCGAGGCTGGCCACCAGTGCGGCACGCTGCTCGCCCGGCAGGAAGACGCCGAGGTTGTCGGAGGGTCCCTGGTTGTAGATGAAGGCGAAGTCGTACTGGGCGAAGTCCGGGTGGTCGGCCTGGGCCTGGGCGAACCGTCCCTTGATCTCGTCGATCAACTCCTCGGTGCGCTCGGACTGGCCCAGGGCGGTGGCGATCGTGGCGATCTGCTCGTGCCACTCGATGGTCCACGCCTTCTCCGGGTAGGCAACGGTGGGGGCCA
>DVLP01000458.1 GCA_018715445.1 Candidatus Avipropionibacterium avicola
CAGGAAGATCTCATTGCCGGTGTCGGCCCAGGAGTGGGCGGCCTCGGCGACCATGGCCGCCGATCCCGTGATCACCGCCACCACCGATTTTGCGATCGCGACCAGGGCGTTGGCTCCCAGGGCGAGCACGACCGTGAGGCTCACCCGGTCGGACTGATCTTCGCTCACAGACCCACTGTGCCACCGGTGGCGGCGAACGTCGGGCGAATCGGTCGGTGTCAGCCTGGTCAGCCGCGGGTGTGGTCGTACAGCCAGGTGTAGGCGTCGGCCAGGGCCTCGGGCGAGGGGCGATGCCCGTTGTGGTGCTCGAGGATGTCGACCTGCCAGTCGTCGGTCGCGACCGAGCGGGCCATGGCGATGCCTTCGTCGCCGTCGAAGCCATGACCGGCGCCGTACAACACGGGCCGTGGCGCGACCAGGGCGAGGATCTGGTCACAGTCGACATCGGGACGGACCTCACCGAAGTACCACGGGTCGAACCAGTTGGAGTGGTCCCAGCCGAGCCCGAGCTCGTGGGTGACGCAGGCCGACAACCGCGGATCGAGGGCCGCGGCGAACAGGGCCAGCTTGCCGCCGAGGGAGTGTCCCAGGATCGCCAGCCGACCGGCATCGGGGTCGATGGTCTCGACCACCGTCAGCACGTCGCGCATGCTGCGTCCCAGGCCGGTGCTCCAACCCTGCTCGAGCGCGGCGGCCGCCGGCGCGCCGTAGCGATCGGCCAGGTTGCGCTCCGGTGAGCTGATCGCCAGTTCCTCGGCCCACCAGGGGATCGCGACGATCCCGAACCCGCGGGCCAGCAGGTCGGTGGCAACGGAGAACTTCGTGCGCACGAAAGGCCGTCGCGGGTCCGGGGGCAGATCGGCGAAGAGTGACTCGGTGTCGTACCACGGCAGGACCACGGTGGCGCCGTTCCAGTCGTCCGGCTGCTGCCACGGACAGGTCAGGGTGAGGTCGTCGGCGACCAGCACGACCTCACGGCCGTCGGCGGTCCGGGCGACGTCGACGTGAGCGGTGCTTCCGGGAAGTCCGAGAAGGGTGGAGAGGTCGGCGGCGTCCATCTGGTCCTCGTTGGCTCGGGGTGCGGTCGCCGCCACTGTAGTCGCCCGACTCCTCCAGCGGAGCCCGGCCCTGCCCGGCGTGCGTGGGCCGCGAGTTCGCAGAGTGACCGGTGACCGGGGTGGGGACGGGTTTCTGAGCCTGCCCCACCCCCGTCACCGGTCGGTTTGCGAAAACCGCCCCACGCGGATGGCGACGCCGGGCCCGGGGTCAACCGGTCACCCGGCGAACTCAGGCGGCAGCGGTCTCGTCGACCATCGGTAGGTCGGTCCCCTCGGCGGACGGCTGGTCCGTCCCGGTGAGGTCGGCGACGCTGGGCAGGTGGTCGACGATCTGCTCGACCAACGGCAACTCAGGCGTCGGCGGCAGCTCGAGCAGGGGCATCGGCAGCTGCACCGTCGGGTCGACCAGTGCGGGCTGTCCGAGCGGACCGACCAGCCGTGCCCGGCGCAGGGCCAACCACACCACGCTGATCACCCAGAGCGCGCCGGCCATCGCGCCGGAGATCATCACCGCATGTTCGGCGGTCAACACCGCCCACACCAGCCAGATCCCCTGGTTGGTCACGTTGACGACATAGAACGCCGGCGATGCCCCGGTGATGTCGCTGCTGCGGACCAGGCTCGACAACTGCGTCAGCAGCGAGACGATCGACGGGACCGCCGCAGCGATCGCAAACCCGACCGGTCCGACGGTCAGATCGATCGCACTGGCCAGTACGCCGATGCCCACCCCGGGCCCGAGCAGTCGGAACCAGTCGACCCCGGCCACGGTGTGGAAGGTGCGCAGGATCAGCAACGTCCACAACGCCAGGATGGCGTTCGGCAGCCACATGTTCGTCAGGTCAGCGATCACCCCGTGGGCCGTCCAGGCCAGGTTGATCCCGAGGGTGAGTTGCCAGGTGGTGACCGAGATCCCGGAGAGGTTACGGGTACGGACGATCCGGAGAAGTTGAGGAATGCTGATGCAACAACCGACAATCGCGGCGAGCCAGCCCAGAAGCACGATCAACGCGTACGTCCTTCGAGACACAGACCAACAGGGAAGTGGTGTTTCCGGGTTAGCCGGCCCTCGGGCGGGACCCGACGGATCGCCAGGTCACCATGCTGGACTGGGATCTCTCGAGGTCGTCCCAGTTGTTCGACGGTGAAATGGTAAGGCCTCACCCCCGGTCCTGCGCAACCCGGGATCACAGTGATCGACAGTCACGATCACGGCAGCGGTCAGGCCGTCGATCGACGGTACGACAACGTCCCGGGTGAGCGATCCAAGAGCTGCCGGTCGACCAGCCCGCGCCGGATCTGGGCCGGGTCGTCGTGCACGACGACGATCGCCCGGTTGACCTCGTCCTCGGTCAGCTCGGTGCCGGCTTCGACGATCTCGGCGAGCACACGGTACAGCTGCTCGAGCAGCCGTGGCTCGCTGGGCATCCGCACCACACGGCCCCGTTCGACGAAGGCCCGCAGCTCGGGTCGCTCCGCCAGGATCGGCACCAGTGGGCTGTCGGCGACCAACTGGTCGACCAGGGCCTAGACCGCACCGCGGGCAAGGCTGAGCCGTCCACCGTCGTGATCGTCCGCTCCGCTGTCGTGGTGCACCACCCTGATGTCGACCAGCCGTGCCACGGTGGTCCAGAACTCCCGCGGCCCGAGGCCCGTGCGCTGCCGTACCGTACCGGCGTCGATGCTCTGCCCGGGCCGGCCCGGCAGCTCGGCGACCACCGCGGCCGTGGCAGGTCGGGTCAGCTCGGCGATGACCCCACTGGCCAGATGCCGTACGACGAAGTCGTCACGTGCCGCGCTCATCGGGAAGCCCACCCAGCCAGGAACTCCGGCAGCCACACCCGTTCCCAGACAGGAAGTTCGCGCCGCTCGGTCGCGGTCCGCGCAGGCGCTTCGGTGCTGACCCGGTACGTACCGCCGGAGCGCGAGAGGTAGCCGCAACCCACGAGTTCGCGACGCAGGAAGGCGACATCGGGATGCACCTCGCGAAGGCGTACGCCGATCTCGGCCTCGGTGAGGACCTCCCCCGGGGTGAACCGTCGCAGGATCTCGAGCAGCACGGCAACCCTGACCTTGCGGCGGGCAGGGATCGCCCGCAGCCGACCACCGTCGTCGAACCAGCGGGCCACAATCCGTTGTTGTTCGTGTCGTGCCCGCTCGGGTGGTGGCGAAGCCAGCAGCGCGGCCCGTGCCGCGGTGTAGGTCTCTCCGGTGACACGCATCCGTGCTCGGACACGGTGCTTGAAGTCGCTCGCTCTGGTCATGCTCGTCCCGTCCACACCTCGTCCCCAGCACGCGTGTTCGGTCCGTCGCTCACCACCAGATGGCCCGAGGATCTGCTCCCCTTCGCCCGGACTGTCGGCGCTGGGGACCGACGGGGGCTGGGCGTCGGGTGACGCCGCTGGCCCCAGCCTGCCACAACCGAGCCGTACGGGGACGCTCGGGCCCGGTCGACAGGATCAGGTCGACAGGATCAGGCGTCGCGGTCGGAGACGGCCCACGCAGTCCCGGCGACCACGCCGGTGACGGCGAGCACAGCCGGCCAGGCACCGATCTTCTTGGCCAGCAGGTGCGACAGTCCGAACGCACCGACGTACAGGGCACTGAGCCCGACCGCCGTACCGGCTCCGTCGCGTCGGGCCCAGGTCCGGGCGGCCAGCGCCCCGGCCAACGCCAGGACGACGCCGCCGAGGGGTCGGATCCCGGTCTCGCGGGCCGTGAGGTATCCCCCGAGCAGGCCGGTGGCGACGACGGGGGCGGTGGACACCAGTTCTGCAGACTTCAACGCCATGGCCACACCGTACGCCGGGCGCCAAGACCGCCGACAGGGCCCATGTCTCTCGGGAGAGGCTCGGCGGCATGTTCGCAGAACGACCGGTGACGGGGGCTCCCGGGCCGAGGAAACCCGTCCCCATCCTGGCCACCGGTCACTTTCCGAACATGCCTCGCGTGGCTGGGCGGTGACGGAGTGGTGGGCAAAGAAGGATGGGACAAGGAGGGATGGGATCGGAGATGGAGCCGCCTGCCGGAATCGAACCGGCGACCTACGCTTTACGAGAGCGTCGCTCTACCGACTGAGCTAAGGCGGCCAGGTCGCCGCGCGGACGACCGAGGACAAACTATAACCAGCAGTGGCCGGGCGGGACGAATCGACGGGCTCAGCCCAGCTCGAGCCACTCCAGGAACCGCTGGACGTGGGTGTCCCAGAAGTCCCAGCTGTGACGGCCGGGATGCTCGTCGGCGGTCACCTCGATCCCCCGCCGGGCGGCCGCCTCGACGAAGCGGCGCTGATTCGCCACCAGGGGGTCATCGGTGCCACAGGTCGTCCACAACCGTGGCAGCGCCGTCGGATCGACCCGGTCGAGCACGTGCAGCAGGTCGTCATCGGTGCCCTCCGGGCCGTCGTCGCCCCACACCGTACGGGTCACCTCCGGTCGGCGGTCCTCGGTGACCATCGCAGCCACGTCCAGCACTCCGGACAGCGATCCTGCTGCGGCGAACCGGTCCGGCCGGTGCAGCGCCAGCTTGAACGCGCCGTACCCGCCCATCGACAGCCCGGCGACGAAGGTGTCCTCGCGTCGGGTCGAGACCTGGAAGGAGTCGGCGACCAGCTGCGGCAGTTCGTCGGCGATGAAGCTCCAGTAGGCGCCGTCACCACTGACGACATCGCTGTAGAAGCTGCGGTGCACCTGCGGCATCACCACCGCCAGACCGAGCTCGGAGACGTACCGTTCGATGCTCGTGCGCCGACCCCAGATGGTGTCGTCGTCGGACAATCCGTGCAGCAGGTACAGCACCGGCGTGCCCGAGGGCCGGAATCCGCTGGCCATGCCGATCTGGCTGGCACTGGGGCGTTGCGGCAGCAGGACCGTCATCGAGGTCGCGAGCTTCAACGCATCGGAATGGAAGTCACAGCGCATTCGCAGCATGGCCCCATCCTGACAGTGGCCGCGATCAGCTGCAGCGCATCCCGTCCTGCGGCACCGTACCGTTGATCAGATAGGCGAAGACGGTGTTGTTGATGCAGGCGTTCGCCCCGCCGAAGGCGCCGTGCCCCTCCCCGTCCAGGGTCAGCAGCACCCCGGACTCCAACTGCTCGGCCATCCACTCGGCGTACTCGTACGGCGTCGCCGAATCGCCGGTGGTCCCCACCACCAGGATCGGCGCCGCACCCGCTCCGGTGATCGTGCCCAGGGGTTCCCGGGCCGGCACCGGCCACAGCGGACAGATCAGGTCGGCACCCAGGTACGGGCCGAAGATCGGGGCCTTCTCGGCGATCTCGCGCGCCTCCCGCCGGGCGCCGGTGACCCCGGGGTCAGCTTCGTCCAGGCAGCGGATCGCATCGAAGGCGAACAGCAGCTGTCCGTACTCACCGTCGCCGCCGCGCTGGTTGTACGCGTCGGCGTAGGCCAACAGCCCGGCACCGTTGCCGTTGAACGCTTCGCTCAGCGCCTGCCGCAGGCTCGGCCACTCCTGCTCATCCTGGTACAGCGGCTGCAGCACCCCGGTCACGGCCAGGCTCTGGGTGAGCTCACGGTCGCCGACCCGGAGCGGATTGGCATCGAGGTCGTCCCACAGGTCGGTGATCCTGGCGATCACCTCATCGCTGGAACGACCGAAGTCACAGTTGCCGCTGGCACACCACTGCGCGAAGTGCCCCAGGGCCCGGTCGAAGCCCTGCGCCTGCACGATCGATTCGTCACCGGTGATGTTGACCGCCGAGTCCAGCACCATCCGCCCGACCGTCGACCCGAACAGCTCGGCATAGACCGCGCCGATCTCGGTCCCGTACGAGAAGCCGAGGAAGTTGAGCTCCTCGTCACCGACGATCTGGCGCATCAGGTCGAGGTCGCGGACCGTCTCGACGGTGGAGATGTGCTCCAGCAGCCGCCCCGACTTCGCCAGACAGGAGTCGACATAGCTGCGCACACCCTTGAGCAGCTCGGCACGCTCGGCCTTGGTGTCGGGGCTGGAGTCGAGCCCGTAGAACTCGTCGAGACCTTCGCCGTTGACACAGTCGACCGGGGTGGACTGGCCGACTCCGCGCGGGTCCCACCCGATCACGTCGTACGAACCGGCGAACGCCGGGCCGAATCCGGCGGCCATCCCCAGACCCGAGCCGCCCGGGCCACCGGGATTGAGGAACAGGCTGCCACGGACGTCGTCGCCTCCGCGGTGGCGACGCAGGGCGAGGGTGATCGCCTCACCGTCGGGCTCGTCGTAGTCGAGCGGGACGGCGATCTCGGCGCAGTCGGTGCCGGCACCGCAGTCGGTCCACTCGACCTCCTGGTCGACATAGCGCTGCAGCCCGGAGCCGGGCGGCGGCCGACGGAACCCGTCGGGGGTGATGTCCGG